>JAJYFX010000181.1 GCA_021785315.1 Actinomycetes bacterium
AATCTCCGACACCAACTTCAGCACTCGCAGGAGTTACCAAGCTCTAGGAACTTAGCCCCGATATCGGAGTGCCGTGGCAATGGAGAAGTTGGAAGCCCACCGCACGAACAGAACGATTCAAATCTGTTCCAAGATTGACTATTTGATTCGGTTAGTTAAAAGTCCACTCCTTCTGTGAAATAGCCATACGGCTCACCACCAGCCGCCAACGCTTCCTAGTCTGCGGACCGACCTGTCAAAACATCACTACCGAAATCATTCTACCGAGAAATTCCCGTAGGCGACTTGCAAAGACCGCAAGACCAGGGAATACGGGTGTCAGTACCGTAGAATTTCGTAACGGTCACGGTAGTAACAGGCTTGGTTGCCCATTTCCGCGCAGTTACTATGAAACTATGTTCAAGGTGTTGGGAAAGAGCTTGGAAACAGATTCGACAAGAGGTCTCGTCGGTCGTCCAAAAATCCAAGCCCCACCCGCATTTTGGAACCAAGGGGATGGGGGGCAGTACGATCTCCATATTAACGAGCTAAACAAAGTTCCCACAAATATCCTCGCTTCGGCCGGATTTGCAAAAGTCGGGCCGCATGGGTTGACCTTGAACAAGCATCTGCCAACGACGCTATTTAATAGTGGCGATGGGAGTGCCTTTCTGGCTGACAATGTCGGTGCAATTCAGACCGAAGGGGATATTGACAAGCAAGAAAGAAGGCCAAAATGAGACGCAAGACTTTCGATACTCTGGTCAGTCTTACCGGGATGCTATTGGTGGCAGTGTTAATCGTCGCTGGAGGACTGCTTACCTGGGGTCACAACTACATCAACAGCCAGGTTCGCAGCCAACTATCTGAGCAGCAGATCTTCTTCCCTGCCAAGTCCGCGTTCGCCAACCCGAAAGCGGGCACCGAAATCACCCCTAGCATGATTCCTTCGGTATCCCAATACGCCGGACAGCAGCTGCTTACCGGCGAGCAGGCTCAAGTCTACGCCAACGACTTCATAGCGGTGCACCTATACAACATGCCTTATCACGGCGTCTACTCAAAGATCAGCGCAGCAGCAATGGCCGCAACCTCTGGCAGTACAGACGCCAAAAGCCTCGCGGCCCTTAAGCAGACTTCGTTCCAGGGAACAACCCTTCGAGGAATGCTTCTGAACGCTTATGCGTTTGGAACGATGGCTGTGATCATGGGATGGGCGGCCGTGGGAGCGTTCGCGGCGGCAGCTATCATGCTCTTGCTGTCGATACTGGGCATGTACCACGCCAGGAAGGCTGACCCGGCGGATGAAATCCTTGCCGGCCTCTCGAAAATCGAGCGACGAAACCTGGTAGGGTCAAACGCCTAATGGCAGGATAAAACAAGCAGCTTAGCACCAGCTCATCCTGGTCAGTATCTCCAAGAGGCAACCTCAAGAGATTCGACCAGGATGAGCTGTTTTGGTTAAACTGGGCCACATAGGCGGACGGCACCAAAATGCTGAATCCCGACGCCAATTTTTTTTCTAATTATTACAAATTAAGTCAACTTTAATTCCTAATGTTTGAATTCCTGACTATAATGATAGGAATTATGGGAATTAGATCACAGATATCGAAAACGTTCACCTTCCCGAACCCAGTCAATGAAGTTTCGGCAAGGACTGTAGCGGCAGGAGTGGTAGTGCTCGCGGTCACCACCATCGTGACTGGAGCGCATCTTCTGGTACTAGTCCTACTCTACGGTTTCGCCGCCAGAGTAGCAGCGGGACCCAGATTCAGCCCGCTCGGCCTTCTGGCAACGAAAGTGATCGTACCTAAGCTTCCGCTAGAGCCAAAGATAGTTGCCGGTCCTCCAAAGCGTTTCGCACAGGCTATCGGACTCGCCTTTTCTCTGGCCGCCACAATCGCCTACCTTGCCATTGGATCCTCGGTCGCAGGAGATGTCATTCTCGGCGCACTGACGGTAGCAGCTTTCATGGAGTCCGCGCTAGGTCTATGCCTTGGATGCAAGATATTTGGAGTTTTGATGAAGATCGGTCTCATTCCCGACGAGGTCTGCGCAGACTGTGCAAATATTTGGAACCGTCAAAAAGCCGCGGCGATCTGATTTCTCGCCTAAGCGGTTTAGAACCTATCATTGCCTGTCTCGGCAGGCAATGATGTTGAGCAGTAAATAATAATTGAATCATTTACATCTCGAGAAATCGGCAAACGAAACAAACTTTTGGGCGATTACCGACTTCTATTACCCAAAAAGTCATAATTATTATTCAACAAGAGACTAAATTCACAAAACAGCATAGTTAACCGCCATTCTTACCTCTAATGTTGAACTATGTTGCGTAATCCCGGCTCTAAAGAGATGCTCTCAGTTGCGAGGAAAGAGGTTCCTGCTGACATCTCGGTTATAGGCGGAAAAGTATTTTCTCCCGCCACCAAAGAGTGGATCGAGACGGGGCTCGCAATCAAAAACGGATTCATTGTTGGCTGGGGCGAGCACGAAGCGCACGAAATCATCGATGTCCGAGGAGCATACATAGCTCCGGGATTTATTGACGGATACGCCAGCTTGGAGTACACCAAGCTTTGGATCGATGCTTTCGTAGATGCGGTGCTGCCGCACGGGACTACCGCGGTTGCCTCGGATCCCTACCAGCTAACCAGTGTCTTTGGCGTCCGAGGTATCGAAGAGCTCGCTGGAGCGGCAGACAAGCTGCCGTTCACCTTCGGTATTTACGCCTCCAGTTCGGCCCAGTCGTCGCAATTCGACAGTACCGGGGAACACACTGGAGCGATTGAAATAGCTAGGCTCCTGAGAGACTACGGTGCGATCGGTGTTGGCGGTCTGCTGAACCGGACAAGAATCATCAATGGAGAAGACGACGCGCTAGCGAAGATTGCCTCCGCGCGAGGGCTCAGAGTTGTCGGCCACGCTCCGGGAGTCTCGGGATCCAATCTTGACGCCTACCTCAGCGCCGGAGTCGAGTCGGACGTGGCATGCCTTAACTATGATGAAGCTCTGGAAAAACACCGCAAAGGCATGTGGATTTTCCTTCGCCACGGAACGATCCGCAATAATATCGAAGAGCTTCTTCCGCTGGTCAAAAAGTACGGCTCTAAAAATATGGCGTTTGGCACCGACGAGCGGGATCTGGAGACATTAGCTGCCAATGGCCATATTGACGACTGTCTCAGGATCGCAGTCGAAAATGGCATTTCGCCGGAGGATGCGCTGATCATGGCATCCACCAATCCGGCAGAATTTCACGGCTTCAGCCGTCTGGGATATTTGAGCCCGGGCTATCAGGCGGATCTGGCAATTCTTCCTAACCTTGTCGATTTCAGACCGTCAATGGTTTTTCAGAAGGGAACTCTTGTCGCCCGCTCCGGAAAGACGATGGTGTTCACGGTTCCCAAGACATCTCCTCCTCCGTGGATGCTCGAGACAATCCAGATAGACCTGGCAAAAATAGGGCCCGAAAGCTTTTCGCTGCCGCAAGCCAAGGGCCAGCATGTGAAGATCATCTCCCTTGGCCAAAGCAGCTCGACGGTAAAAGAGGTTGACCGGGAGTTCCATGCCCATGACACTTCCATTAACCGGCTCGCGATCCTTGGCCGAAAGAGTCTGGGCAAAGACGTCGGCATCGGCTTGGTGGAGGGCTTAGGCCTCACCGAGGGCGCAATCGCTTGTACCGTCGCCCGGGGGCCTCACAGTTTGATCGTCGTGGGCTCGAATACGGCAAATGGGATCGGAGACATGGAAATTGCCGTTGCAACCCTGATCCAAATGGGCGGAGGGCGCGTAGTAGTCAAAAACAGGGAGATCATAGCCTCGGTAAGCCTTCCCATCGGAGGCATTATCTCCACTCTTGGAGCCCCGGAACTGCTAAAGGAGCTGCAGGCTTCTGACGCCGCGGCCAAGAGCGTGGGTACGACCCTTGATCACCCCTTCGCGTGCCTGGACGAGCTGTCGCTGGCGGTGATGCCCGAACTTCGAATTACAAGTCTTGGCTCGGTCAACGTCGTCAACCTAATCAAGGCGGACCCGCTTCAGTCGAACTAGTCCGCTCGAAATCCTCGCCCCGTTCAACCAATCGCAGTTGTGGTAGCCTCGACAATGCGGCTGTTGCCCGCGCTCAGTAAAAGTTGCGGACCTCGGGAGATACTATGGAGCAGGCGGTAATCATCGACGTCGTTCGAACACCTGGCGGGAAGAGAGGCGGCAAACTTTCCGGATGGCATGCGGTAGATCTGGCAAGCGAACCTCTAAAAGCACTCGTCCAGAGAAACGACCTCGACCCAGCACTAATAGAAGACGTGATAATGGGATGCGTCACCCAGATCGGGGAACAAGGGGTCAACATAGCCAGAAACGCAGTTCTGGCTGCTGGCTTTCCGGAATCGGTGTGCGGTACCACAATCGATCGCCAATGCGGTTCGTCGCAACAGGCGGCCACATTTGCCGCTCAGGCCATAATGAGCGGATCGCAACACATCGTCGTCGCGGCTGGAATTGAATGCATGACCAGAGTTCCCCTTGGAGCAAATATGTCCAGTGGACCTGGGATGGCCTTCGGGCCAAAGATGAGCGAGCGATACCACGGCAGTGGCGGCATCGTTCCCCAGGGAATAAGCGCTGAAAAGATTGCCGATATGTGGCACCTCACGCGCGAGGAACTCGACGAATACTCCTTCCAGAGCCATATGCGCGCCCAATTGGCGACAACGGAGCATCGTTTCGACAAAGAAATCATCCCGATTGCGGTCAAAGATTTGAAGGGGAGAGAGACCGGCGAGATCTTGGACTTTGACGAGGGAATCAGAGGGGACACTACGCTCGAGAGACTGGCTGCCCTCAAGTCAGCCTTTATGGAGAACGGCAAGATAACCGCAGGCAACTCTTCGCAAATTACTGACGGCGCGTCGGCAGCACTGATCATGTCCGAATCAATGGCCAGCAAACTGAACCTGAGGCCAAGGGCACGGTTCGTAGCCTTTTCCCTGGCGGGCGTAGACCCCATTACCATGCTGACCGGCCCGATACCGGCCACTCGCAAAATTCTGGCCAGCAGCGGCAAAGCCTTGGGAGACATAGACCTTATCG
>JAJYFX010000182.1 GCA_021785315.1 Actinomycetes bacterium
TCGTCTACGTGCCATCCCGAACGGCTCGCAGACCGGTTGACGGCAACGATATTCGACTTGGAATCGATCATCACCACCTCGGCGGGAAGAGACTCGATTACGGACCGCACAAACTCCTCGCGCCTGGTGGCGGCTATCTCTTGAGCTTTGCGCTCATCCAGGTCGTGGTGGATCGCGACATATACAAAAGAGCCATCTTCTCGGTCGAATACCTTTGCAACGGATATCGCCGCCCAGTACGAGCTTCCATCCTTACGATAGAACTCCATTTCTTCTGAAGCGACACGTCCTCCGTAGACGGCGATAGCAATTCGCGCAAGTGCATGCAGATCAGTTCGGTCGCCGAAAACAATTTCCGGCGAAGCGTCTATCGCTTCCTCGTGCGGATAACCAGTACGCCTCTCGAAGGCTTTATTAACGTACAGAATGCGGTGCCTTGCCCGATCCATCGGATCAAGCTCCGCAATCAAGACCGGATCGCCGATCGAGTCAACCACAGCCCTGTACATGTCGGCCTGCACTTCGCTTTTTGACGAGTTTCTCCACCCGTCGGGCGTGGCATCTCTTACTCTGTACTGTTGGGTGACATCTTTGAAAATACACATCCTGAGAACTGATCCAGGAAATGCAATGAACTCTATATTTGCATCAAGCATCGAATAGTAGGATTCAAACTTGAAGATCTGGTGCTCAGCGGCACTCTTAGCAAGAGATTCGATGAAGCCTTCACCGCCAAATCCCGGGAAGAGTTTGACCAAAGGTATGCCTTCGGACTCAGTTTCAGTTATCCCTAGGATCCGGATTGCAGTCTTATTGAGCCAAACAACATTGTTTTGTTGATCGAGGATCAAAATACCGTCGGAGATATTCTGAAGAGCCGACCGCATAAGCTCAGGGTCGCCTAACCTAAATTTTAATGGATCCAAAATAGCCATTGTCTTCTTATCTCGATTTCCCCGACCACTTCCGAAATCATATCCGGGAGGGCTATCCTCTGCACCAGATTATCCGTTTCCCGACTTTGCTGACCTTGAATCTTCTCACTAGGCCCCAAGTACGTAATGACCCGCCTGAAGAATCGCCCCCTACAGCGACCGAGAAAATGCCTCTCCAATCTAGTCACCCAGCAAAGCCAAGCCAATCTGCGTCATCCCCAAATCCGCCAGCATTCGGACTCGGGATTACCCCAGCAAGAAAAAGAGGCAGAACCCAAATCTGGATCCTGCCTCGATAGCGGTATTTTCCTACCGGCTAAATATCGTAGTACATCATGAATTCCCAAGGATGCGGACGAAGCCTAACTGGATCGACTTCGTTCAACCTTTTATAGGAAATCCAGGTGTCGACGAGGTCCTGAGTGAATACTCCACCTGCCAATAGGTAGTCGTGATCTGCTTCAAGTGCATCAAGAGCGCCCTCGAGAGAAGCTGGAACTTGGGGAATCTTTGCAGCTTCGTCAGGTTCGAGATCAAACAGGTCGACTTCCAAAGGCGCTGGCGGCTCAATCTTGTTCTTTATTCCATCGATACCCGCCAGCAATTGTGCCGCAAATGCAAGGTATGGGTTGGAGGCGGCGTCCGGACAACGGAACTCCACTCTCTTTGCCTTCGGGCTTGGAGAATAGGTTGGAATCCGGCATGCAGCGGACCGGTTGCGCAAAGAGTAAACCAGATTCACGGGCGCTTCATATCCAGGAACCAAACGCTTGTAGGAGTTCGTGGTTGGAGCGGCAAAGCCCAGAATCGATGGAGCATGCTTTAGTATTCCGCCTATGTACCATCTGGCCATTTCGGAAAGATCAGCGTAACCGCCGTTGGCATCGTAAAATAGTGGCTTGCCCTCGCTCCAAAGGGACTGGTGAGTGTGCATGCCAGAGCCGTTGTCCTCGAACAGAGGCTTAGGCATAAATGTCGCCGTGCAACCTGCGTTGTATGCCACATTCTTTACTACATACTTGTAGAGCATCACCTTGTCAGCCATACGAAGAAGGGTGTCAAAGCGCATATCGATTTCGGCCTGGCCTGCTGTGGCCACCTCGTGATGCTGAACCTCTATGTCGATACCGAGACGAATCATAGTGAGGATCATCTCCGAACGGAGGTCTTGGAACTTGTCATTGGGTGGAACCGGGAAGTAACCTCCCTTGATTCCTATCTTGTAACCAAGGTTTGGACCCTCTTCCTTGTCTGAGTTCCATATGCCTTCGATTGAATCGATTGAATAGTTGGCGCTTCTCTGATCTTGAGAATATTTAACATCGTTGAAAATAAAGAACTCAGCTTCAGGGCCGAAGTAAGCAGTATCTGCTATCGCAGTGCTCTTCAAATACTCTTCCGCCTTCTTGGCGATGTAGCGGGGATCCCTGGAATAGGGCTCATAGGTTACAGGCTCGTGGATAAAGCAGTTCAAGTTTAACGTCTTGTGCTGTCTGAATGGATCAAGCACGGCAGTCGAAGGATCTGGCAGAAGTAGCATGTCCGACTCATGAATGGCCTTGAACCCTCTTATGGACGAGCCATCGAAGCCGAACCCCTCCTTAAATGAATCCTCAGTGAGTTGTGAAATGGGGACAGAAAAGTGCTGCATAACACCTGGAAGGTCACAAAAGCGGAGATCAACGATTTCTACGCCTTCGTCCTTTGCCAAACGGAGCACTTCCGCCGGAGTACGCTCTTTCATGATCCTCCTCAAAAGTAAAGAAAAGATTTCGCCCTGCGCGTCACGGCGATGGCAAACTTCTCTTGGAGCAAGTTAAATAACTGAAAATAGGCTAACGACAAATGGGCGCAATTTAGCACAGGATTTGTGAATAATTCGTTAACAGTCAACCATCTGAGGTCTACATTTATATGTGAGTAGATAGGTATTTATACGTGAAACCTACAACGAAATTGGACGCCCAGCGAGATTACGTTCTAAAAACAGCCGAGGAAAGACAGATCAAGTACATTCAGCTCTGGTTCAGCGATGTGCTTGGAACCCCAAAAAGCTTCCAGATTACTCCAGCTGAACTTGAGAATGCGCTTTTCGACGGGATGACCTTCGACGGCTCGGCCATCGACGGATTCTCCAGAATCCAAGAGAGCGACGTCCTCGCCATGCCCGACCCGCAAACTTTTGCGATCCTTGCGACCGACCACAGCGTAGCCCGAATATTTTGTGACATCGTCAATTTAGACGGGTCTCCGTTTGATGGCTGCCCCAGAAACGTACTAAGGCGAACTCTGGGAAAAGCTCATGACAAGGGGTTTGCCTTTTTCGCCGCGCCCGAACTCGAGTACTTTTATTTCGCCGACTCCGATCCGTCGCATCCACCAAAATTACTGGATTTCGGCTCATACTTTGAACTCACGGTTGCCGACTTCACGTCGAAGCTGAGAAAAGAAACCGTTCTGGCCCTTGAAGATTCGGGAATTCCAGTTGAGTATTCTCAGCACGAAGATGCCCCGTCACAACATGAGATAGACCTGCGCTATACCGATGCCCTGACAATGGCAGACAATATCCTGGCTGCACGTTTGATAATCAAGGAAATCGCCTCTCGACACAACGTCCATGCGTCTTTCATGCCAAAACCGCTTGCCGGAGTCCAGGGGTCAGGAATGCATACCCACTTTTCCCTCTTCAAAGACGAGAAAAACGCCTTTAGCGATTCCACCGACGAATATCGGCTATCCGACACCGCAAAGGGGTTTATCGCCGGGATAATGCGCCATGCTCCCGAATTCACCGCCGTCACCAATCAATGGGTCAACTCGTATAAGCGACTTGTTGCCGGATACGAAGCTCCAATATATGTTTCATGGGCGAGAAACAATCGTTCAGCGCTTGTAAGGGTTCCGGTTGCAAAAGGAGGGGATCCAGACTCGTCGCGCATCGAATACAGAGCTCCGGATGCAGCCTGCAACCCGTATCTGAGCTTTTCCGTAATCCTAGCCGCTGGACTGAAAGGCATAGAGGAAGGCTACAAACTTCCGGAGGAAGCCAGTGCCAACCTTTACAACATGTCGGTAGAAGAACTCCAATCCTTAAATATCACCTTCCTGCCGGGAAATCTTGATGACGCCCTTGCGATGATGGAAAAGTCCGAACTGGTTAGAGACACCTTGGGCTCGCACGTTTTTGAGTGGTTCATTCGCAACAAGCACGACGAATGGTCAGCTTACAAGACGCACGTCTCCCAGTTCGAACTCGATCGCTACCTGCGGTCTCTGTAGGCCCCCTATGGAATCCTTGCTCCTCCTTGGTGGAAACGATAGCGACAAGCTCACAAATGTACTCAGGGACCTTGGATATCAAGTGATCGCTATAACCAAACAGAGCCAGATTGGGCCCTTTGAGCCTGATGACGGCTATCTCGGCGCTGTCATCAACGCTGTAGACAACCTCGAACTTGCGCTGACGGTAACCCGATCGGTTCGCAAAAGAGAAACTCCGGTTGAGCCTGTGATCTTCATAGTTGGCCAGGCGCAGCTATCTGAGCTCAATCTGAGAGACGACCTTTTCGACGACTTTCTAATCAGCCCGATCGATACGGCCGAGTTAGATGTCAGACTGAAGCACCTCCTATGGAGGTCTGGACGCGGGCTGATGCCGGAGCTAATCGAATACGGGCCGCTAATTCTGAATCTCGAAACCTACCAGGCCACAATCTCTGGTCGGGCCATGGATCTTACCTACATGGAGTACGAGCTGCTCAAATTTTTGGCGTCGCGCCCAGGCAAGGTTTTCAGCCGGGAAACGCTTCTCTCAAGAGTGTGGGGGTACGAATATTACGGCGGTGCACGCACCGTGGACGTCCACGTCAGGCGGTTGCGAGCAAAGCTGGGGGAACAGCAGGAGTCTCTGATCCAGACAGTGCGGTCCGTAGGTTATAGGTTCGGCTCGCAGCGGCGCAACCTGCCGACCGGTTCTAGATAGCCCGGAAAAGCAAAAGGCCCGCCAATTGAGACGGGCCCAAAATATAGTATTTTTTCAGGCTGGCATTAAGAGAATGAAGAGCCGCAACCGCAGGTTTTTGCCGCACTGGGGTTGGTAATGTGAAATCCTGCTTCCTGAAGTCCATCCCGGTAGTCCA
>JAJYFX010000183.1 GCA_021785315.1 Actinomycetes bacterium
CGCCGGTCTCATACTCGTCTTCATCGGCACGCTGATCACGAGCCTCGGCGTAGTGCGGGAACGCCAGAGTGGAACTCTGGAACAACTCGCCGTGATGCCACTGCGTCCATGGGACGTCATAGCGGGCAAGATCGTCCCGTACTTCATAGTGGCATCGCTGGACCTCATCGTGATAATTGCAGTCGGAATTTTGTTGTTTGGCGTTCCCTTTGTTGGCAATGTCGCAGTATTCGCACTTGGGGCAGTTTTCTTCCTGCTTGTTACCCTCGGGATGGGAGTACTGATATCAACCATTTCCCAGAACCAGGGCCAGGCGATTCAACTGGCATTCATGGTCATGTTGCCGCAAATACTCCTTTCCGGACTCATCTTTCCGATCAGTTCGATGGCCGTCGGCGTGCGCTGGATTTCGTACATTCTGCCGTTGACATATTTCATTGATATAAGTCGGGGGGTCATGCTCAAAGGAATGTCCATAGCCGCGCTACTAGAGCCGATGGTACTGTTGGCTATTCTTGCCATAGTTGTTCTGGCACTGGCAATGCTTCGATTTAGACGTGATCTTGCCCCAAGCAGCCGCAGATATCAAAGCGCAATGGCTGAGACAAGAGTAACGGCATGAACTGGGGCATCGAGTCAGCAACCGTGCGTTACGGATCGCAAGTTGCTCTTGACGGTTTGACTCTGCAGCCAGAGCGGGGAAGTGTCACTGTCGTAATCGGTGGCGATGGTGCCGGAAAGTCCACATGCCTCAAGGCTCTCGTCGGTCTAATTCCCCTGAACGGAGGGACAGCCTGCCGGCCTTCGAAGAAAGAGATCGGTTATGTACCAGCGACTGGGGGAGTCTATCCAGACCTTACCGTTTATGAGAATCTAGCCTTTTCTGGGAGATCTTACGGGATAAAGGGTTCCGCCTTTGAAAAGAGACGTGCCAAAGTACTGGAACTGATAGGGTTGCGAGATGTTCGGGAGCGCCTCGCCGGACATCTGTCTGGCGGAATGCAAAGGAAACTGGCCGTTGGGCTGGCGTTGCTCCACCAGCCGCAACTTCTTGTGTTGGATGAGCCCACTACCGGGCTTGATCCTCTCAGCCGGGCTGAACTCTGGAGAGTCATCTCGCATACCGCCGCCCAAGGCGCCGCGGTTGTTCTAAGCACCACGTATGTCAACGAGGCGCAAAGGGCGTCACTGGTGATACTCCTGAGCGAGGGGCGTTCCATCGCGGCGGGGTCGCCTTCCCAGATCATAGCCGGAGTCCCGGGAAAGGTGGGAAGGGTCAAATCCGAGAGGCAGCCTCCCGGTTTGGCATGGCGACGAGGTGGCATTTGGCATACCTGGGATCTCTCGAAAGGTACTCCTGGCGAGGCCGATCGGATTGAACCCGACTTCAATGATGCGGTAATTATTGCTGAACTTTCCCATGAGATTGGAATAACCAGGTGAACGCGCTGGCTGAAACCCGGCGCGTAACGCTCCGTTTTGGCGAATTGACGGCCGTCGATTCCGTGAGCATTGCTGTGGAGAGGGGTGAGACGGTAGGCCTTCTTGGAGCAAACGGGGCCGGTAAGACTTCCCTGATCAGACTTTTGCTGGGGCTTATTCCGCCAACCTCGGGTGAAGTGCTGCTATTAGGCTCATCGCCCTCCGTCAAGAGTCGTGAACGTGTTGGCTACGTGCCGCAGACGCTCGGATTGTACGAAGATTTGACAGTCAGGGAGAACTGGGATTTTACAAACAGGGCATTCGGATTGCGGCGACTATCCCTGCCGGAGGATCTTGGAGAGATTCGCGATGACCTGGTGGGCGAATTGCCCCTGGGAATCCAGCGCCAGGTCGCCTTTGCTGTCGCGGCGTCCCATAAGCCCGAGCTTCTTGTACTGGATGAGCCAACCTCTGGAGTCGCGCCATTGAGCAGAGCCAGGCTATGGAACGATATTCATGCGAGTGCCGAGGCCGGCGCAGGAGTCTTGGTTACCACCCACAACATGGAAGAGGCCGAACAGTGTGATCGGCTCGCGATAATGGTGGACGGGCAAATGGTGGTTAGCGGGACCCCGGCCGACGTGGTTGGTTCTCGCCTGGTGGTTGAGGTGCGTAGCGAAGACTGGCGAAGGGCCTTTGAACTCCTGGACAGCACTGGGTTGGTTGTCCAGGCTCATGGTGATGTTCTGCGGGTTCCCGCAGCCAGGGACGCGATAGACGAGGCGTTTGCCGTCGGCGGCATCGAAGCGACCATCACCATGGTGCCTGCCAATCTTGAAGAAGCTTTTGTGATGATCGTCTCAGAGAGGTCAGCTACATGAGCCGCACTGGCAGACGTCCTGGCTCCCCAGAGACAAGGAAAGCGATACTGCTGGCTGCGCGGAGGGCATTTGGAGAGCGAGGCTACGAAGCGGCAACATTTCGAAGCATTGCAGAAGACGTGGGAGTCGATCCGGCGCTAGTGGTTCATTATTTTGGTTCGAAGCAGGAACTGTTTGCCGCTGCTCTTGATTGGCCAATTCACCCGGCAGACATCTTTGGCGGTTTGGAGACTTCCAACATTGCGGAAATGGCCGAGATGATAGTTCGAAGGTACCTGTCTATGCTGGATCAACCGCAGGTCCGAGATGCCATTATTGCGATGGTGCGGTCGGCTGTTTCCAATGAGCAGGCTGCCAGAATGCTTCGAGAGTTTGTAACCGGGGAAATTTTGACGCTTCTGGGTCGGATTACCAATGCAGCGGATGCTCAGCTCAGAGCGTCAGTGGTGGCATCGCAGCTAGTGGGTATTGCCATGATGCGTCACGTAGTGGGACTTCATGCTCTCGCAGAGGCAACTACCGATGAGATTGCCGCTCTCGTTGCTCCGGCGATTGCCGGATATTTGCAATGAAACCGTGTGTCTGACTGAAAAGTCGTGCCGCAATTAGTCGGAGGAAAGTGGGATGTCATGTCACGCCTAGCTGGAGTTGTGGATGGCGGAGCGGGACCGTGCGCGAGGATCGCGTTTTAGTTCCGCGCCGCCAAATTGCACGTCTTGCTGGCAGCAAGCCCAATAGTATGATTGGGCCGATCAAGGTCTATGGTCGCATTCCGGGAGTGTTGAGGGGTGTGGCTAAGTTTGAACAGGAATCGGCGAAGCTGCATAGTGTTGACAAACGTTTCAGTGCGCTGGCTGAACTCAAGGCGGCAACTCTGAGGCATTGCGATTACTGCATCGACTTGGGCTAGCAAATCGCTCGCCGGTGGGGCGTGAGCAATGAGGAGCTGCTTGCCTTGTCCTCGTATCGGGCAGCACGCTTTTCACTCCTCTTGAAAAGCTCATGCTTGACTATACGGCGGATGTCTCGCACGCTCGTGGAAGTCTCGGATGGTCTCTTTAATAAGCTGCGTGAAAACTTCGACGAGCTACAGATGATAGAGCTGGCGCATTTGATGTCATTGGAGAATCTGCCCGGCCGGTTCAATTTTACAATGGGCATCGGAGCTGCAGGTTTCGTCGGCGGCATGTTATGTGCCGTGCCAGTCATGGCCAGCCCAGAGAAGTGAATGTGGTTTCCCCGGCTGCTTGTGCCGGAAGTTCACGGAGAGCCAGCAAGATCCCTAGTCCGCTGCTACGACATCGCTTGCCTCGAGGATTTGGCACGAAGAAGATGGTTCGTAGGGCAAAGTCCCGTCCGGACCCGGAACTCCCTGGCAATTTGCTCTCCTAACGGGCAAGTGGTCCAGACGGTACGCAACTCTTGTCAACGTGAACCATGCTTATGACATCTGTGGGCTGGACTCGTTTTTTTGATGGTTCCGGTGGTTTGAAAAGAAGCTGGCGAATCTCTCCGTCAGAAAAGTAACTTCGGGTAAGTATCGATTATTTTGATATGAATCGAACATATGTTCGATAATATTACAAAATGGAAAGTTACGCCGAGCTTCATTGCCACTCGAATTTTAGTTTCTTAGATGGGGTTAGCGACCCGGAGGAACTAGTGAAGATGGCGTCGTTGCTGGGATTGTCCGCACTTGCAATCACTGACCATAATGGACTTTATGCAGTTCCTCGCTTTGCGAGCGCGGCAAAGCTATGCGGATTGCCGGCTATCTATGGAGCTGAACTTACCTTGGGAAGCGGTGTTTCCCGATATGAGGTTATCGATCCGCCTGGCGACCACTTAGTTGTTCTGGCCAAGGGACCAAAGGGATACAGCTCACTGTCCAAGGTTATTTCTTCTGGCCATATGGCTAATAGAGAAAAGGGAAGTTTCGAGCTTTCATACGAAGGTCTGGCTTCTGCCAATGAGGGTGATTGGGCTATTTTGACCGGGTGCCGGAAGGGTTTGATTCCGAAGACCCTTGTTGAATATGGTCCAGGGGCGGCTAAGAAGAAACTCGCATACCTGTGCGATCTGTTTGGTCGCGAGAAAGTCTTTGTTGAATGTTGGGATCACGCTGATCCATTGGATGAGCCGCGCAATATGGAACTGGTCCAAATTGCCACATCTTTGGGCGTCGAGCTGGTTGCAGCAAACAATGTCCACTATGCCACGAGGGATTCAGCCAAGTTGCATCAGATCCAGGTGGCTATAAGGTCTAACACGCCTATTGATGAAATAGATGGCTGGCTTCCTTCGTATCCCATGGCAAATCTGCGTTCCCCCAAGGAGCAGCTAAGACGCTTCGCCAAGTTTCCCACTTTGGTTCAAAATGCCAATGACCTTGGTCTTGAGTGTGCTTTCGACTTGGACCTTATAGCTCCAAAACTTCCTGATTTTCTAGTTCCTCAAGGCCATGACGAAATGAGCTTTTTGAGAGAATTGACTTATCGAATGGCTCCTACCAGGTATGGGCCAAGGAGTAATCCCCGGATAGACGGCGCTTATGAGCAGCTCGACTATGAACTCGACATTATCTCCAAGCTTGGATTTGCGGGATATTTTCTGGTTGTTTGGGACATAGTGGAGTTTTGCAAAGCAAATAGGATTTTTTGCCAGGGCCGGGGATCTGCTGCCAATTCTGCTGTCTGTTACGCCATCGGTATAACCAATGTTGATCCCGTCTCCCTCAAGCTTTTGTTCGAACGGTTTCTCTCTCCCCATAGGG
>JAJYFX010000184.1 GCA_021785315.1 Actinomycetes bacterium
GGAAGTCGCCACCCGTTATCGGCAGAGACAATGTTCTTTCTCCATTCGAACTGCCAAGTGATGCCGGAGGGATTGCTGACACCTTGATTTTCTGACTTGTCCACATTGATCCCAGGATGGTGGAAAATGATATTTGAGAATCGACGCCGTTCAGTCGGCTCTGTGCCAGCGAGGGGATTTGGTTGCCTTTCCCATCCTTAGTTGTCGTACCCGCGCTATCAGTTTTGCCGTTAGCTCGAGTGCTTGCGGCGCCTGTTGGGGAAGACGCAGACGTGTTGGAGGATGAAGCGGAGGAACAAGAAGATACGACCAGCGCCAGCAGCAGTCCTAGTGAAATTGTGGCGGCCCGATGGGCATGAAGCCGTGCTCGATCCATTCAGATGCCTCTCTATTTAATTAGGTGTTGAGGGAAAATGGGATTACCCATAAGAGGTCGATTCTACGCGCCTTCGTTAAATTGAGGATTTGCTCCAGATGAGAGAGCTCTTAAATTGTTTCTTCGCGCGCTTTTCGTATTCAATAAGTTTTTATGGCTTGGCACTCGCCTGATAAGTCAAGCCTGGCCTGGAAGCAGTCTCGATGACGATTGCCGGGCCGGTCCGATTTGTAGAGACTGTGGTGGATTCTTTGCTGGTTTGGGTGGTAGGGTCAATAAGAAAATGCGGACATCGGGAGCTTTAGTAACGGCTGAGAGGATGCCAATGGCATCGACCGAGTTGACCTGATCCGGGTAATGCCGGCGGAGGGAGTAGTAATGAATAGTGCCATAAGCAAGGTTTATCTAACGACTCCAGGAAGGGGACTAGAGGTACCATTCAAAGAGGTACTTCTATCTGAAAAAAATACCGAAGGAGAATTCGCAAGATTTCATCTTTATGATACTTCCGGGCCAGACGGAGATCCACGACTTGGGCTGGCTCCCCTTAGATCGAAGTGGATCCTAGATCGCGGCGATGTCGAGCAACTTAGAACTGAATCTATTGTCGTTCCCTACGGAAAAAGGACCCAGGACATGGGTTCTGCGACTCTCACTCACAATGTCGTCCGGGCAAAATCCGGTCACCGTCCCACTCAGCTCGAGTATGCACGTCAAGGCATAGTCACCCCAGAGATGGAATTCGTTGCGCTTAGGGAGGGCGTCGAGCCTGAATTTGTGGCTCAGGAGATTAGACATGGGCGCGCTATTCTTCCTTCGAACATCAACCATCCTGAAAGCGAGCCGATGATCATTGGCCGCAAGTTTCTTGTAAAGGTAAATGCCAATATTGGCAATTCTGTGGTGTTCTCCGGAGTGGATGAGGAAGTGACCAAGCTGCGCCAGGCAATCCGTTATGGCGCAGACACAGTTATGGATCTTTCCACGGGTAAGGATATAGCAATAATCAGAGAGGCCATCATCAGGAACTCGCCCGTTCCGGTGGGAACTGTGCCGATTTATGAGGCGCTCGAGAAAGTGGGCGGCGTTGCCGAGGATCTCAGCTGGGATGTATTCTCCGAGACTATGATCGCACAGGCTGAGCAAGGCGTGGACTATATGACAATTCACGCTGGTCTTTTGCTTGGATATGTTCCTCTCACAATTCCGCGTGTCACTGGGATCGTAAGTCGCGGTGGATCGATCCTCGCAACCTGGTGCCTCGCACACCACAAGGAAAACTTTCTTTACGAACACTTCGATGACGTCTGCGAGATCCTGGCTGCATATGACATTTCCGTATCATTGGGTGATGGTCTCAGGCCGGGTTCGATAGCCGATGCCAATGATGAGGCCCAGTTTGCGGAATTGAAGACCCTAGGCGAACTCACCGCAAGAGCTAAGGCCAAGGGTGTTCAGGTCATGGTGGAGGGTCCGGGCCACGTCCCAATCAACAAGATTAAAGAGAACGTCGATTTGCAGCAGGTTGTTTGCGAGGACGCGCCATTTTACACCCTTGGACCTCTGACCACCGATATCGCTCCAGGCTACGATCACATCACGTCTGCTATTGGAGCGGCGCTGATTGCGAGCTATGGCACGGCGATGCTGTGTTATGTGACCCCCAAGGAGCACTTGGGATTACCAAGTCTTGAGGATGTTAAGCAGGGGATGATCGCGTACAAGATTGCTGCCCACGCAGGTGATGTGGCAAAAGGCCACCCCTTGGCGTCGCAATGGGATGACGCGCTCTCCAGAGCGCGTTTTGATTTTCGATGGGAGGACCAGTTCAACCTGGCGCTGGATCCAGAGACAGCCAGAAGCTATCATGACGACACGCTTCCCGCCCCGTCATCAAAGAAGGCCCACTTTTGCTCCATGTGCGGTCCAAAGTTCTGCTCGATGGCTTTGTCCCAGAAGCTTAGGCAGTCATGGGATGACGAGGTTGCTTCTGGAATGGAGGAAAAGGCAAAGGAGTTCGAGCAGCTGGGCGGCTCCATTTACGTGGATGTGTCAGTCCAGGGGTAGACCCTCTGAATCGGCAGAGGATTGGACAACGAAGACCAATCCTCTGCTGCCAGGATTATCCTGCTTAGGCCGACGACTCTTGTTCTAGAGTGACTGCCAGTTCGATTTTCTCAGAGTCGCTCGCATTTAGGGAGTATTGTTCCACGACTCCGGCATCGCAAAGGTCCCTGAGCCCTAGTTTGAGTTCGTCGAGGTCGTTTTTCCTGCCTCGAAGTTCGAGCTTCTCGACCCTAGTTTTCATAGATCTCTTGGCTTCTGATTTTTGCTTTCTAATTCCTGCGAGGATATCTGAGACCGAGTCCAAAAGGTGCTGGTTCGCGGCGCTTAGGTTCACCTCGTCTATTCCGAACAAGGCAAGTGCGCTTTGCCTGATTTCGAACTCAAATTGCTCGGCTGACGGCCAAGCGGTCAAATGGACGGAGCCGTCTTGGAACCAGGACCAAACCTCTTCTGAGACAAACGGGAGAAATGGCGAAAAAAGACGAAGCATGATCCTGGTGGCTGTTAGCAGGGATACTCTGGCTGACATAGTTGCCTGGGATTGAAGCGGGTCGGATTTGCGGCCAGTGCTGTTTTCCTCCCCGTATGCACGGAGTTTTACGAGTTCAAGATAGTTGTCGCAAAAGTCCCAAAAAAATCTTTCGCATGTTTCGAGCGCCTTGGTGTGGTCATAGGATTCGAGGGCTGCGGTCGCTTCCGTTACCACATTAGCGAGCCGGGCAAACATCGAGGCATCAAGGGCCGCGATGGTCAAGCTCGTTTCTGACCTGAACTTTTCGCCGGAATCGGTGCCGGCAATGCTTAGCGCAAACTTGGAGGCATTGAGGAGTTTGATGGCCATCCTTCTGCCTATCTTCATCTGGCCTTCGTCTGCGGCAGTGTCAACTCCAGGTCGACCACTTGCCGCCCAATATCGCAAAGCATCGGCACCATGTTTTTCAAGCAGCGGCATTGGGGTCACCACGTTGCCTTTGGACTTGGACATCTTTTTGCGGTCTGGGTCCAGCACGAAGCCAGATATTACGGTGTTCCTCCAGGGAATCTGGTCATGTTCGAGTGCGGATCTCAGGACGGTGTAAAAGAGCCAGGTTCGGATGATGTCCTGGCCTTGCGGTCTGAGATCCATCGGGAACAGCGAGTTGAAGATTTTGTCATCGTCCAGCCAGGAAGTCGCTATTTGTGGAGTCAGAGACGATGTCGCCCAGGTATCCATAACGTCTGGATCACCGACAAAACCGCCGGATCGATTTCTTTGTTCCTCACCAAATCCCTGCGGAGTGTCTTGCGACGGATCGACCGGCAACTGGTCGATGCTTGGCAGGATCGGATTTTCATAGTCGATCTCGCCGCGATGATCCAGACGGTACCAAACAGGAATCGGAATACCAAAGAATCTTTGGCGAGATACATTCCAATCCGCATTAAGACCTTCAACCCAGGTTTCATAACGAACCCGCATGTAAGACGGTACCCAGTTGAGCTGTTTGCCAAGGGAGATGAGCTTC
The DNA here is from genome assembly GCA_021785315.1 of Actinomycetes bacterium. The sequence goes on from JAJYFX010000184.1 coordinate 3,949, forward strand.
TCCTTGTGGTCCAACGTTCTGATGAACCATTGCCTGGATGCAACCACTTCGAGCGGCTTATCGCCTTTCTCGTAGAATTTCACTGGATGGGTGATCTTTCGTGGCTGCTCAACCAGATGACCCTGTTCGTCAAGCAGATTTACAATGATTTCTCTAGCTCGTCGGATCGGTTTCCCGGTTATTTGCGAGTAATTTGCCTTGGCAAGGTCGGTGTCACGTGACTCCCAGCCCTGTGACCCCCATTCTGGCTGCAACAAGCGTCCGTCGCGTCCTACGATCAAGCGAAGATCCAGTCCAAGTTCCCTCCACCAGAGCACGTCGGTCAGGTCACCGAACGTGCAGACCATTGCGATGCCTGAGCCCTTATCTGGTTCCGCAAGTTCATGGGCTACAACTGGAATTCGAGTGCCGAACAAGGGAGAGTAGACAAAGGTGCCAAACATGGGTTTGTATCTGTCGTCTTCTGGATTTGCCACCAAAGCAACAACCGCGGGAATGAGTTCCGGCCTCGTGGTTTCGATGACAACTTCCGAGTTGCCGTTTTCCGTATAGAAACGCACCTTGTGGAATGCGCCCTCAATCTCACGGTCCTCCAGTTCTGCCTGCGAGACGGCTGTGGCGAAATCCACGTCCCAAAGAGTAGGTGCCTCTGCGCTATAAATTTCGCTTTTTTCTATTAGTTTTAAAAACGCTGCTTGAGATACTTTCTGCGCCCGCGGGCCGACAGTGGTGTATGTCAGGTCCCAGTCGACAGACAGGCCAAGATGACGCCATAGGTCTTCAAAGGCCTTTTCATCCTGAATCGTGAGTTCCTGGCAAAGTTCGACGAAATTCCTCCGTGAAATTGGCGTCTGATCTTTGCCGGGTTGGGATCCTGGCTTGAAGTCGGGATTGTACAACATAGACGGATCACATCGGACTGAGTAATAATTCTGAACCCGACGCTCAGTTGGAACCCCATTATCGTCCCAGCCAATTGGATAGAACACGCTGAAACCACGCATCCGCTTATATCGCGCGATGACATCGGTGTGGGTGTATGAGAATACGTGACCGATGTGGAGGGAACCACTTACCGTGGGCGGCGGGGTGTCAATTGAGTAGATTTTCTCT
>JAJYFX010000185.1:0-4181 GCA_021785315.1 Actinomycetes bacterium
CGAGGAAAGATGATTACCAAGTCTGAAATTCGGGAGGTCATACTTTCGAAGCTTCTCCCCAGCATCTCCGACAATTCCAGCTGCCTTTGGGACCTTGGCGCCGGCAGTGGGAGTGTTGGCATTTCGGCAATAGAAAAGAATCCCCACCTTAAGGTTTTCCTTGTTGAAAAAGACCCGATTCAAGTAAGGCTTCTGGGACTTAATGCGTCCGGACATTCCGGTGCCACGGTCGTAGCCGGCCGGTCGCAGGATGTGATCTGGCAATTGCCCGACCCCAACGCAGTATTCATCGGCGGAGGTGGACTCGACGTGCTGGATCGGCTGAAAGAGCGGCTCCGCAAACCCACTTTCGTTGTCCAGTCATTTGCAGCCTTGAACCGGGCTGCCGAAGGGGCAAACCAGCTAGGAAACTTGATGCAGATTATGCTTCAAACAGGGCGGCGCTTCCCAGATGGTACCTGGCGCCTCGAAGGAGAAAATCCGGTATTTATAGCCTGGGGCTTACTAGGGTGAACATCAAAATTATGGAAACGCTGGCCATTGCCCTGAACGAACGCGGCGCCAAGACTGCAGTCAAACTTGGACTCCCCGTTGAAATTGGCAAGCCCGGCTTCATTCTGGACCAGCACTGGACTACCGGCGAAGCCCTGGTACTGGTTATGGCGCTCCCAATCGTAGTGAGACTTTTGTCAAAGCGGAACCTTTCCAAGGACGCGGACCCGATCGTCATTGCCGTCGATGAATCCGGGACATTTATCATTCCCGTCCTAGGAGGCCACCGGGGCGCCAACCGTTTCGCGAGCGAGCTCGCAAGCCGCGGCAATGGCACTGCGGTTATCACTACTTCATCAGAAATCGCTGGTATTGCAGCCATCGACGGCCTGAGCGGCTTCGTTGCACAAGGCAATGTGGCAACTCTAATCGAGACAATGCTGGACGGAAACGACCCTATTGTCGAATACGAAATCGAATGGCCCGGACCGGTCCACTTGACAGCTGGAAAAGGCCCGGCCAAGGTGATCATCTCCGACTCGGCAACCGCACTCGAAAATCAAGAGGAACCAACTGTCCAACTGATCCCACCAAGCCTGGTAGTAGGTGTCGGCTGTTCCAGCACAGCCACGGCCGACGATGTCTCGGAACTGATTAAGTCAGCCTTTGAGGAAAACAGGCTTGACCTGCGCGCAATCGCAAAGCTGGCAACCATCGAGCTCAGGGCTGACCATCCAGCAATCACTGGGCAAAATATTCCAGTCGAAAGCTTCTCCGCCGAGGAATTGTCGCAAATAGATGTTCCGAACTCCTCCGATGCAGTCAGAGCCTATGTGGGTACCGCCTCGGTCGCTGAAGCCGCAGCTATGGCGGCGTCCGCCTCGCCGGATCTGATAGTAACCAAGGTAAAAAACAAGGTCGCAACGGTTGCCATCGCCAGACGGCATGCGAAAGGACATCTCAAACTCGTCGGCCTAGGTCCTGGCGAGTCGATGATGAGAACACCGGAGGCTGGGGAGGCCGTCATAAGCTCAGAGGTCGTGGTCGGATATGGACCGTATATAGAGCAGTGCCGCGAACTGTTATCCCCACACCAACTCGTTGTCAGATCTCCAATTGGCGAGGAGCGCGAGAGAGCTCAAATCGCCGTCGGGCACGCCACGCAGGGGCGCTCAGTCTCAGTGGTATGTTCCGGAGATCCAGAAATCTTCGCCATGGCCTCGATCAGCTTCGAGGTTCTCGAAGCCTATTGCCAAGAGAAAGGCGACAGCGATTTGCAGACGCTTCTTGACATCTCTGTCATCCCGGGAATAACCGCTGGCCTAGGAGGTGGCGCACTGCTCGGAGCTCCCCTAGGACATGACCATGCTTATCTTTCGCTTTCCGACTTGATGACTCCGTGGGAAACCATCGAAAGGCGGATCCAAGCCTTCGGCGAAGCCGACATTGTCATTGTCATTTACAACCCGCAGTCCAGAACCAGAACGTGGCAACTCCCCAAAACCATGGAGATCCTTGCTAGGTACCGACCGCCAGCCACTCCTGTCGCCATCGTTAAGAACGTCGGCAGACACGGAGAATCGAAACAGCTTTGCACCATGGATACCTTTGATCCTGCCACCGTAGACATGAGCTCCTTGGTTATAGTGGGATCTTCCGCGACCCGCCGTTTCGGCGACTACATTTTTACACCACGCGGATATGCGATTTAGAACATGTATTTGAAAACCATTCTGCAACGCAGACTTGAGATCTCGGACTCATGCACCGCTTGCGGCGCGTGCCTGTCGACGTGCCATTCCAATGCATTGCAGAAAGGGAAGCTGAAGCCAATTTTAATTGTCGAACGTTGCGACCTATGTTACGCGTGCATCGAAATCTGCCCGAGGAACGCAATTTATGAGGTATCACATTGATCCATCCGATTGAAAAACAGAGTTACCAAATTATCTCCGATCAATTCGATTTCGCCGGCTTCGACCACCTGCAACAGGCGGTGGCAAAGCGAATAGTCCACGCGACTGCTGATTTCGATTTTGCTCGATCAATAGCCTTTTCATTCCAAGGCATCGAGAGCGCTATAGAGGCGATCAGTTCCGGCGCGCCAGTCATCTGCGACGTTGAGATGGTCAGAGCCGGAATTACCAAGTATCCGACCTCCTGCTATCTCGCCGAGACCAAATCCACCGTGACAGGGATGCCAACGCGAAGCTATACCGCAATGAAGATGGCCGCTGAGGCCCATCCTAAAGGGGCGATCTTCGTGGTCGGCTGTGCGCCCACTGGCTTGTTCGCCCTGACCGAGCTGGCCTCGCGGGCTGGTTTTCAGCCTGCACTGGTGATCGGCCTCCCCGTAGGATTTGTGGGAGCGGCTGAGTCAAAGGCACAGCTGATTGAATCCTCGCTCCCCTATGTGTCCAATACCGGCGACAAGGGCGGCTCGGCGGCCGCCTGTGCGGCATTCAACGCAATTCTTACCCTAGCCACAAGCCAGGATGACAGTGAAATCTGATTCAGACACTGCGATTTTGGTTGTCGGCCACGGCACAAAGTCCCGTCAAGGAATAGAACAATTCAACAGCGTCATCGATATGTTGAAAGATCAAGCCCGGCTTCCAGTAGGGCAGGCATTCATAGAATTCGCAGAGCCCAATATACAAAACGGCTTGGCAAACCTAGTTGCTCTCGTTAAACCGAAACATATCATCGTCGTTCCTCTGCTTCTCCTTGCGGCAGGACACGTGAAAACCGATGTGCCATCGGAGATTGCCAAAGCAAGGATCGCATACAACAAAATCACTTTTCATTATGCGCGAGATCTGTCGATTACTCCACAGCTCCTCGACATAGTCGAAGATAGATCTTTGCATCCCTTTTCCGGCATGAAATCTGTTGTTGGCCTTAGGAGCCAGCCGGAATATACCCTGCTGGTTGGACGCGGCTCCAGCGATCCGGATGCAAATTCAGATCTGTACAAGATAGCTAGACTCCTCAGCGAGAGGGGACGGCTGGGTCAAGTCGAACCTGCATTTATCTCATTGGCCAAGCCGGGCGTACCTGAATCCCTAGACCGGTTGAGGTTGCTCGGCGCGAAGAGGATAACGGTGGTTCCATATTTTCTTTTCACCGGGACGCTGCTGGAAAGAATTTATTCCCAAACCCGAGCCTGGCTGAATTCGAATCCGGCAATCCCAGTTCAGCTTGCGAGGGAAATGGGTCCGGATCCACGCATAGTCGAGCTCATCAACCAAAGAGTCGCCGAGACCCTGTCAGGAGGGAGCGCGATGAACTGCGACATGTGCGTCTACCACAACCAGGTTCAAACCCATGTCCACAGCATGAGCAATCCTTCGACGTCGGTTGCCCGCCACCATCAGTAGCGCGTAATTGTCCGGCACTGCGATTAGACAGACCCTTTGCATCCCTAAACGAATTTGCTGAACCTGACGAAGATTTCAATTGCGACAGCCAACAAGGCGTTGATTCCTTCAATTAAACGCACGCCAGCAAGGCCAGAGCTAATCCGGGAGACAAAACTGCCTGAAAACAACGCTATTGATTGACTAAAATCGCCAGGGTCGCTCAAGTCGCCAATTTGAGCGCAATATCGAAATTCACTGTCGGATATATCTCGCTGCTCCAGAGCGTCGATTGAACTTGCAACTCAGAAAAGAGGACCACATGACAAC
>JAJYFX010000185.1:4191-5051 GCA_021785315.1 Actinomycetes bacterium
CCAATTCAGGCAGCGATCGAAGCTGCCCGGGCCAATCAGGCCCTGGCGGTCGCGGGCCATACTGATATGGTCTGGGGCCATGCCTCGATAAGAGACCCCGAAGGTCGAGGAATCTGGATAAAGGCTTCCGAATGGGGCTTTGAAGAGGTCACCGTAAATAGGCTCGTGCTAGTTACGCCGGAGGGCGAGGTGCTCGAAGGAAGCCACAAACGTCATATCGAATATCCCATCCATACCGAGATCATGCTTGCCAACCCTGATGTAAACTGCGTAGTCCACACGCATGCGCCAATGGCCAACGCCTTTTCAGCACTTGGCGTACCGCTCCGGGCAATCTCGCACGACGGCGTTCCGTTCGTCCGGCCGGATGTCCCCCGCTTCACTCTCACCGGCAATTTAATCCGGACCCGTGAACTCGGTAGAGCCCTTGCCGAGACGATCGGGAATGCCGCGGGATGTCTTCTGCCCCAACACGGCCTCGTTACAGTCGGTCCGGATGCGGCCACAGCGGTCATGAGGGCTGTGCTATTAGAGAGAGCCTGCAAAGTCCAGTTGACGGCGATGGCAGCCGGGCCGCTGCAACTCTGGTCGAACGAGGAAGAGATCGAGGCAAAGAATGCCCTGGTATGGAATGAGTCTCAAACCCACGCCGGCTATGGCTACCTTTGTCGCCACACAGCGCCCGAGGGCGACTAACAAAACTGGCCGGCCACCCCAGCCAATCCAGAGTAACGAGCCAATCGCATAAAGCATGATTGGCTCTGGTCGATATTCTGGCGACGATTCACAAGCCACCCAGACAACTCCCTAGCGAGATTGGGCAGCCATGACAAAGAGCGCGATAGTCACTCACGGGATTA
>JAJYFX010000186.1 GCA_021785315.1 Actinomycetes bacterium
AAAGTGGCCAATCTCGAATCGATCACTTCGATTTTCAGGTCGTTCTCAAAAGTTTTTGCCGCCAAAGTGGCAGCTTGGTAGGTCGCGGAAAGGTCAGAGGAAAGGGTTATGCAAACGATCTGGTCGAAACCCTCGTCTCGAGCATTGTTGAATGCAGTCTCAAAATCTCCCGAGGACGGAGCTGCGGTCTGAGGGAGCTCCTTCGACGTCTCGCAAAGGTCCCAAAATTGGTCGGTTGTCAGGTCCTTGGTGTCGACGTATTCCCGTTCTCCAAACCTGATTTTAAGGGGAACGATTTCAAGGGAATGTTCCAGCACCAAGTCACGGGGAATATCGCTTCCCGAATCCACAACGACTTTTACGCTCACTTAATGACCCCTGTCTGTCAATGAGTCGATCTGGGTTCCAACAATTGTTACCACAGCAAAAACGATTCCCCCAACGATAACCTCGAGAATCACCTCAAAAAGCAAATGTAGTCCAGTTGATATGCCAATTCTAGAGATGAGTATTCTAAGTGCTGCGTACATGGCTACCGAAGCAGCCAACGAATTAATCCAAGGTCTTAGTATTTCCCAGAGGTCGGGGGAGAGTTGATTCCGCAGGAGGGTCGCAAGGCCAACGACGAATGCCACTGAATATGCGATAGAAAGAGAGATTGCCAGTCCAAAAACGCCATAACGCAGGTGGAGGAGCACGGCCAAAATGATATTAAGCCCGTTCTCGATCAGATAGAGAACAAAAACGATTCGAGTGCGCTTTATGGATTGATAGGCCTGGACAACTGCCAGATAGCCAGCAAATCCCGGCAGCCCCACGGCAAGTCCATCAAGCGCACTGGTTGTAAGCGCAACTCCGTGCGGATTCACTGCTCCGTGGTCCAACAAAAGCGTCAGTATTGGCCGGGCAATCGCGAGATACGCGAATGCGGCTGGAATCATGATGGTAACCGAGGACCTCAGCGCTATTCCAAGCCGTTTCTTATATCTTTGAATCTGCCCTTGGCTGAAAGAGCGGGCGAGATCCGGCATGATCGCAGCCATAATGGAGTAGGAGGCGATACCATAGGGAAGCTGGAAGAAAATATAGCCGTAGGTATAGGCGCTCACCGTTCCGGGAGTCGAGCTGTCGGCGATGGCGAGAATCCAGAATAGGGCAATCTGGTTCGCGATGACGAATCCTATGGTCCATCCGGATATCGCCCATATTTCATGAATTGCTGGATTTCTGATATCGGGGTGAAAGCTGATTTTGGCTCCCGCTTTTTTCAAAGAAGGGAGCAGAAATAGGAACTGCAGTGCCACGCCGGCCGAAGTTCCGATGCCAAGGAGGAGTATCGGTATTGAAAACGCATGCACGGTTCCCAGATCCAACGATCTTTTCACAATCGAGAACATGAGAAAAACGAATATGGCGACGAGGTTGTTCACTACCGGAGCATAGGCAGGAGGAGCAAATACCGACCTAGCGTTCAATATCGCCGTCAGAAGTGCGATCAGGCCATAGAAAAGCAGCTGTGGTGCAAAATAACGCAGCAAGAGGGTTGCGACCCTTTGCTGTTGAACGGCAATTTGCGCGTGATTTACAATTAAATAAAGGTGTATTATTGCAGGCGCTGCGAATTCAAACACCACAGTTCCGGCGACCAGCAGCACGAGCCCGATACTGAAAATCGAGGAGATTGAGTCCCAAGCAGATCTCTCATTGTCTTTGGCAAGATGTCCGACGAATACCGGCAGTATGGAAGCCGATATTATTCCGCCCAATAGCAGGTCATAGATTATATTTGGCGTGTTGTTGGCCAGGTTGAAGGAGTCGGAGAAGGGTCCGATCCCCAGTGCGTAGGCCAATGTCAACAGCCTGAGCAGCCCAGTTAGTCGTGATACGAGAGTCCCCGAGGCCATCGCTAGGGCGTTTACCTTCGCAGAACCGAAACCTAGGCTCAGGTTGGGTTTTCTAAGGCCGGCCATAATCAGCCCTTTTCCCGAACCAGGCGCTTGTTTCTCCCGTGGCCGCGTCTAAATGACTGGATCCACCACAGTGCGAGTACCAAAAATGCTCCAAGGGTCAACACGATGCTGACAGCGGAAAATGCGGTGGACCTTATCTCTATTGAGGTATGCGCCACGGCAAGTTGCCCGTTGGTGGTAAATAACTTTGCAGATATTAGGTAAAGCCCCAGGGTTTCTGCGTAAATAGGTATGGAAATCGTCGTGTTGGGCCCGTCCAGGGTGACCGGTATTGTATTGCCGTTGGGGAACGACAGGCGGTCGGAGGTAATAACTAGGATGCCCTTGAATGGCACCTTAAATTGGGAAGTAATGGCAATAGGCAAATGGACTCTTCTTGCCGTAACCGTGAAAGCTTTGTTGGAAGCCAGCGAAACTTTGCTTGATACGTTATCAACGGCTGCCTGGCCCAGTTTGAGGAATTTGCTTGAGTTTTTCGGAGACAAACTGGAAGAAATTGAAGCCAAAAGGTTGTAATTGGCATCGGTTAGGTCGCTGTTTTGACCTAGCGATGAATTGAGGGCGGCTATGGAATTAGTAAGGCTGTTAAATCTTGTCGGATCAAATGCGAGGTAGGGTCCAGGAGCCGCCAGCTTTCCATAGCTCAGCTGGTCGGCGGACGTCAAGGCAAATGCTGAATTCAAATTTACGGTCTTGATAAAAGGGGAACTCGAGATATCCGCCAAAATTTGAGCAAGTACTCCGGCATCCTGGGAAGTGGTCACTTGTAAAACCGTGCCCACGACCCTCGGACTGGTGTCATTTGGCTGATCGAAATAGATTTGGGCCAGGTCGGTTGAGAGCTGATTGGCATCTCTGTACGGCTGCGAGCTCGAGCTTATGTCGGCTTTCAATTCGCTGTCATCAGCAAGAACCGTCAAATCTCTCGATGTAGTGGTGGCGATGACAAATGGCTTGGACAGGGAAAACTTTTCGCTAAACGGAACGAAGTACTTATCCGAGAGCATGATGTCAGACACACCCAAACTTGCAAGCGTGTTCGCGTTCTGGAATGTCAGACCTCCCTGCACGGCCAGCGGACCAAGTTTTGTGAGATGCTGATGCAGGAACTGCCCAGACTGATCCAGTCCGGCCGTGAGTTCTTGGCTGATGCTTCCATTTAGGCCCGATGCCTGGAGCTGCGGAAGATCTATTGGTACAAAACCAGAGTTTATTATCTGGTGACCGGGTTTTTGAGCCCAGCTCAATAATTGAGCCAGCGTTGATTTGACACTGCTCGAGTGTGATGCTGCCGCTTCTTGCAGAACAATTCCTGGAATATCCAAAGTGACATCTGCACTCGGATTGGCGCTGACTGCCGAAACAAGAAGCGACAAGGAGTTCAGGTCGTTCGAGGAGTTGCCTGAAAAAGGAGCTTTAACCACAAACGCAAAGTTCAACGGGCTAGATACCGGTGAAGACGGCTCCAAGGCAATGTTTGTAAGGGCAGTTCCAATAACTTGGGAGCCTTGTACGAAAACTGCTAGCAAAGGGTAGACCCCTGAGCAGTTCGGAGAGCAATATGGGATTTGTATGAAGCTGGTTGGCGTTGCCTGATTGAGGAGCGGGCGGGTAGGTGAGGTCTCCGACAATTCAAAATTGAGCAAAGGACTGCCGGCCGGATTTCGGGAAAGGCGAGTCAGATCAACGGGAGGGGAGGAGGCGATTGGCAGCGACTTCAGGCCGTATTTCATGATCACCTGGAATTCTGATCTCGACTGAATCTTGGAGAAAAGTTCCAATGAAACGGCGATACCGCCTTGGCCGGCCAGGGATGAAGTATCCAAAGCGAGCGACTGAGGCGCATTCAGACGCACCCAGGTTGGCCCGGTGGAAACCTGCAGATTGTGTTCGCGAGGTCCGGGAATGGTAGAAGTGGTTGACTGGCTCGGCTGGGTAGTTGTGGTAGTTGCGCTTGTATTTGGTTTATGCGGTTTTTCTTGAAGGACGAATATTCCAATGAGGATTATTGCCAGGACTATAAGCATGGGTCCCCGCCAAGGCAGAATGCGCTTCGGGCGGTCATGATCAGAGTGTTTAGGAGGATTCAACATATGTGCTTACGTTCCGGCAGGTACAGAGATTGGCCCAAGCATGGTGAAATACCATGACATAAAACGCTAGCCAGTAAATCCTGCCGGATAGACGTTTCCAGAAGCAATTTTAGGTGCCGAGACTGAGTTCAAGGATGTTCAGCCTTTCAGGCAAAAGCGTGAATCCCATTTTTAGGTAGAAATTGAAAGCCCTTTCATTTTTGGTTTGCGTATTGACGTATTCTTCTCGCGCTCGCCAAAATCTCAGCCATCCAAATCCATCCTGAACAAGCTGCTGCGCAATGCCTTTGCCTTGATGATCAGGATCCACCGCTAGGCGCTGGAGGTAACCCCTCTTGTCTCCGAGGCCTGTAATCGCGTATCCGGCAATGGTTTCTGTCCCGGACTCCTCAATTAGCGCAATCCGGAACCTGGCCCTGGAAGTGGCCTCTACGGCTTCTCGCAGTCCGACGACATCCATAGTCCAAAAGCAGTCGAAGCAGCTCTTGTCCAGGCGGACTACCTGCTCGAGTTCAGGCCGCGTCGGCTTTCTGATTTTTATGCTCGCAACGTCGCGCTGCGACGTGGTCAGAGCGAGCGAGTGCCTAAGAACATGGAGCTGTTCTTTTACGGTGAACCCGCATTTGAGGAAGCCATTGATCTCGTGCTCCAAAAGCGCGCTCGAGTATATGGTCCGGTAGCCTGACTTCATGGCGCGCTCAATACCGACTTGAACGGCTTTGCCCTTCAATGGTTCGAAAGCTGCTAAAGGAGTGATTTGGGCCAGGCTGTTTGAGGAATGCCAAGGTCCAACCCTAAGGTGTTGGCCACAGGACTCTATTATCTCTGATGGTTTGGTATCCAATGATCTTCAAACTCCAGGGCGCTGCTCGGTGAGGCAGCTTGCAAATGTTACACGTGTATCGGACGGTAAGATGTGTGCAAATGGTAATTCTATTTGGGACTCATCCAAAATACATTGAACATGACACCGGATCGGAA
>JAJYFX010000187.1 GCA_021785315.1 Actinomycetes bacterium
GTCGATGTCCGCAACGGTACTGGTGACATGTTCAACAGGGTGGTCCTTGGGGCGTTCAACATCCCGCACACCTTTATAACCGGGTTCACGTCGACTTCGACCCTGAAGCAAGGGTTCCTGGCGGGCGACGGTCAATATTTGTTTGAAAACCTTCCGCCTATGCGTTCCATGCTCGATGGCGGTCAGGCCAAAGCGCTACTTGTTACGTTCCAACCCACGCTTGCAAACCTACAAGCTTCGGTGAAGGGTGCCGTGACATTGAGCTCTGCATTGAGTTCTGCCAACCTTAGCCCAAGTCAGTCGGGCGCGGTGAAGGAAGCCTTGGCCCTGGGCGCGCTGACCTATGATCTTGCCGGGCCTCCGGGAATTCCTGCCGCGAGGATGACGGTTCTTCGTGCCGCTCTGGCCAAGGTGGTGGCTGAATCGTCAACGATAGCTCAAGCCGCGAAAGAAGGTATTCCGCTGAACTTTGTTCCCGGAGCAACAATTCAGAGCGAAGTGGTCACGGCTGCACAAAACTCGTCGGCAATCTCTACGTATGTAAATGGAAGCTAGAAGAAAGATTAGCAATATCTAGAACGGTGAATTACCCGTACGACTTACAGAGTAAAAATGCTGTAGGTCGTGCGGGTTCACAGTTTAATTAGTTAGTTTTCGCTTTCTTCGTATGTCCAATGCGAATTTCACGAAATATATTGGCAAAGGGGCCCGACTGAAAGCTGGGGGGTCCAGTTTCACCAAGTCATAATTGAGACTGACTTCGGATGGTCCTCCAAATTGGCATATTTGCTTCGAGCTCGAATGAGTGCCAAATGGTCTTCTCGATTCCTACCTTGAGGCGTTGATCTTCGGCTGACATGTTGAACTCAGGGGAGCTCGTCACTATCAACGCCATAATCGGCGAGTTGGGAAAATTCGGGGATATAGATGGGCCTTGGCGCCACCGGCGACTTGAGGCTGGAAATGGAATCCCTAACTAGGGATCGAGCGGTCGACCAAGTGCGCTAACAGGTTGCGCAAGCTGTTCCGCAATCATTGGCATTGAAGAATGAAAAGATAGCCTGCAATGACACTCCCAAGCTTGCTGTAAGGACGAAGTTCGATTTGAGCGAGGCTGGAACGAATGTCTTTCAGAGGTCACACGCGACCGTTTATTTCCCAGGGTTATCCGTGTCCAAAACAGATTTAGCCGTCAACATCATTGCAACGATATTTTTCTGCTCCTTGCTAAATATTAGGAGCAACTGAGGCTGTGATTGCTACTATAAACATTTGGGGTTCCGTGTCGTTTGTCATTTGCCTCGTTGGACAGTCTGATACTGTGTTGACCTAGCGGACACTTGGCTAGGTTTGTAGAACTGCAATACTCCAGTCGCCTACGGTGTCACCCCGGTAGATTCGGTTCGTAAAGGCAGTTGTCGCTTGGGGTAACGTTGCGTTTTTTTATGCATAAATAAGGATGTATTCGTTTTATAGGTAACTGCTAAACAGAGGGTGGAATATGTCAGAACGTCGTATAGACGCGGTTGCAAAGGCTACCGGCGCAACTAAATATACTGCCGACATCGTGCTCGAGGGAATGGCCTATGCAGCTGTAAAGAGGAGTGATTTTCCTGCGGCTTTGATAGAGAACGTTGACACTTCGGTCGCAGAAAAGATGGAAGGAGTTCTCGGAGTATTTACCGCAAAGGATCTCCCAGTTACGACAAACCTTTATGGAAGACGAGTTTTTGACGTACCTATTTTGGCGAGTGACCGGGTCCGACGGGTAGGAGACCCGATTGTAGCGGTTGTGGGAGCTTCCCGGGAAATTGCCGAAGCAGCGGCGGAACTGATTGAAATCGACTACAAAGAGCTTCCAGTTGTCGCCACAGCGCGCGAAGCAATCGTCTCAGGCGCGCCGCTCGTGCACGATAAGCCCTGGGAATATTTCGGTGCCGTTACCACGCCGCAGTCTGGTAGCAATATACAGTCGATAGACACTCACGGCTCGCGTGAAGCCGCCGAAGCTGCTCTGAGAAACGCAGAGCATATCGTAGACGAGACCTACACGACGCCTGGCGACCATCAGGGATACCTTGAACCGCAGTCATGCGTAGTTGATTATCGAACCGATGGAACGCTTACGGTTTGGGCCACGAATAAGAGTCCCTACCGACTGCGGGATGTCTTGGCAAAGGTATTTTCTCTCGATCCCCAAAAGATTGAAATAATGCCAACGATTCTCGGTGGTGATTTTGGCGGCAAAGGTGCGCCTGGCGACGCGCCTCTATGCACAGCATTATCCATTTTGATGAATCGGCCGATAAAGATGACGCTCCGCTATGGAGATGATCTGCTATCAACTGACGGTCGGCACGGGTCAGAGATAAGAGTGCGTCTAGGAATCGACGGAGAGGGCAAGTTGCTTGGCGGCATCGTCGAAGCTCTTCTTGACGGAGGCGCATACGCTGGCTTCAAGCCAGTGCAGACGGTAAACCTTCACGGAATCTTAGATGCGGCCATCGCCTATCGAGTTCCCGAGTTTTTTGTAGAATCCAAGATTGTATACACCAACAACCAGCCCAAAGGCCACATGAGGGCACCTGGATCGCCTCAGGCAGCATTCGCATTTGAATCTGCTCTGGATGAGTTAGGACGTCGGTCAGGCCTTGGCCCGATCAAGATACGCGAAATAAATCTACTCAGTGAAGGCGACGTCAATCCATACGGTGATACGTGGATCGAGTACCGGGGCAAAGAGGTGCTAGCTTTGGCGATCTCGCAGCCAAACAACCTTTCGATTCCAAAAGGTTGGCTTTATGGCGAAGGCGTTGCTGTATATGCAAGAAGCATGGCGGCCGTTCCAAAAACTAGTCTGAGACTACGAAGAGGTCAAGAGGGGAAGGTCATTGCCGAAGTACCCATCCCGGAAAATGGGGCCGGCGGCCAAACGGTTGTACGTGAGATGCTTCGCAGCGGCCTTGGACTGAATGGCGATCAAATTGAAGTCAAGCAGGTGTCAACTTCATTTCTTCCAACCGATGCGGGAGTTGGCGGGAGTCGGGTAAGCCTTGGCGTTACAGTTGCCGTGGCGAAAGCTATCGAGCTCTGGAAGCAAATGCCAGGGGACCAGGACCTAGTAGAAATAACCACGACTGAAAGTTCTGATGCTCCCAGCGGCGCATACTCCGTTCAGCTGGCTCGGGTCGCAGTCGATCCTGCCACCGGCCAGCTTAAGGTCCTTGAAATTATATCTGCCGTCGATGTGGCCGAAATAGTGAATGAAAAGGCGCACCAGATGCAGATTGATGGTGGCACGGTCATGGGGTTTGGTTTCGCAGTCATGGAAGATCTGCTCGAGGATGATGGTCGAGTTTGGGCACTGACAATGGGCGACTTCAAGATTCCGAATGCTGCGGATATTCCCAAGTTGACCACGGTACTTCTTCGAGGCGGCCATGGCGTTGGACCTAACAATATTAAGGCGGTTGGCGAACTCGCCAACTGTCCCACTGGTGCAGCTGTGGCAAACGCGGTTGCCGACGCCACGGGTGCACGGCTCAGGAAACTCCCAATCAAAGCTGAAGCTATCTATTGGGCGATGGAGGAAGGTAAGTCTAAGTGAAAATCACTTTTAGCTTGAACGGCAAGGGCATTGAACTTGACGCAGATCCAATGTCACTTGCTCTAGATGTGATCAGGGATCTGTCTCTTACGGGAACTAAAGAGGGATGCGGCGTGGGCGTCTGCGGCGCCTGCACCATCATGGTCAATGGATCTCCGGTTAGTTCCTGCATCTGTCTAGTTGGTACGCTTTCGGGCAAGGAAGTATGGACTATCGAAGGCCTGGCCGAAAAGATGCCGGAACTTATCGAGTCATTCGTCGAAAACGAGGGGATGCAGTGCGGAATTTGTACCCCTGGGCAGATAGTTGCCGCAGCTGCGATCGATTCGGTTGGAGCCTCTTCTACGGAGGAAATCAAGAAGTACATGGCTGGCAACTTATGTCGTTGCACAGGTTATCAAACAATTCTTAGTGCGGTGGAGGAATACGTTGCAATCGACTGATACCGAATTTATGATTCCAACCTCAGTTGATGAGGCATTGCAGGCGATTGCCAAGGAGGATTCCATCTTTCTTGGAGGCGGAACCTCGACAGCGCTTTTGTACAAAACACGTTTGATCGAACCTTCGCGCGTGGTATGGCTAGGCAATGTAACCGAGCTCAAAGGGATTACTGTTTCATCCTCAGAGATAAGTATTGGAGCGATGACCTCTGTGGCAGAAATAGCTGCCAACAAAGAACTTGCCCGTTTTCTACCGGGACTGAGTGCAGCAGCAGGGGTTATTGGAAATGCTCGAGTACGAGCAATGGCTACATTAGGGGGTGCTATAGCCCACGCTGATCCCCGCCAGGATATTCCGCCAGCGCTCATCGCAGTAGATGCGAAGGTGTCGATACGAAGTACGTCATCCACGCGGGAAGTAAGCCTTGCCCAGTTTTATAAAGGATTCCTTGAGACTGTCCTCGGTCCCGACGAACTTATTACGAAGATTGTAATTCCCGTAATTTCGAACCGCAGGTCGGCATATCTGCGCTATACGCCGACTTCGGAAGGGGACTATCCTACCGTTGGGGTGGGCTCGTCTCTCACCTTTGCGGATGATGGTAAGACGGTCAGTGCTGCGAAGGTAGTTCTATGCGGCGTCGGGGCAACTCCCGTTATCTCATTTCGGGCTGCAGAGGCTCTGGTGGGAACAACCGCAGATGAATCTGCTGTACGCAATGCGGCTAGGTTTGCCCGTGATGAAATTAACCCGCAGGACGACGAGCGAGGCACGGCGCAGTACAAAACCGACATGTCAGAGGTTTTCGCGTATCGCTGCCTCCAGCTTTGCTTAGGTAATTAGCGCTGGAGGCTCTGAGGCCTCGTCGTCTTGGATATAGCCTGGTTACCTAAGCGATCAATCTCAGGGATTTCGGTGTCCTGCTCCGGTGCAGCTCCATAATGGCCTTAGCTAGGGTTGCATTCTTGGATTTTATGG
>JAJYFX010000188.1 GCA_021785315.1 Actinomycetes bacterium
CGAACAGTATCTCTTGTTGCTAGAGCATCCAAGCGTTTACACGCTGGGTGTAAGGACCGACATGAAGAATATCCTGGTTGATCCATCCAGCGTGGGCGCGGAAATGATCCGTGCCGACAGAGGTGGTGACGTGACTTTTCACGGTCCCGGGCAGTTGGTAGGGTATCCGATCTTAAATGTTCCCGATGAAGCGGATCGAACCCCGAAATACGTTAATCGATTAGAACAGGTCATCATTGACGTGCTTGGTCGGCTCGGCCTTCAAAATGCCGGGCGGTTGGCCGGATATCCCGGAGTGTGGGTGGATCCAGAAGGTTCCAACCCGAGAAAGATATGCGCAATAGGGGTTAAGATCACGCGAAACAGGTCAATGCACGGCTTCGCGCTCAATGTCAAGACCGATCTGTCAATGTTCGGCCACATCGTTCCTTGCGGAATCACCGACAAGCCTGTCACGTCGCTCGAAAACGAAGGCATAGCGGTTTCGATGGAAGAAGTGGTTGATCAATTCGTTAGGCATTCCGCGCGTGTGTTCGATGACGGGACCTACCTGCACCAGAGTGTTGGTTTCAGGCGGCGCGAGCGATCGGCAGACCTTGACCAGAGTGCGCAGGTAATTCCCAGAGAGTCGCGAAATGAAACCGCGGGACAAATGAGCAACATGTCCAAGCGAATGGATCGGTCCGGTATCGACGCAGGCGACTTTTTGACTATCAGCTCCCGCAAGCCGGAGTGGCTGCGCGCCAAGGCGAACATGGGGACCGAATACCGAGATGTCAAAAGGACAATGCGGAAATATTCCCTGGTTACGGTGTGCGAGGAGGCGGGATGCCCAAATATCTTTGAGTGCTGGGCAGATGGAACGGCTACCTTCATGATAAATGGGGAGAATTGTACCCGTGCCTGCTCGTTCTGTCTAGTGCAGACCAATCATCCGGCGCCTTTAGATCCCATGGAACCGACCAGGGTCGCCAACGCGGTCAAGGAAATGAATCTGGCATTTGCCGTGGTGACGGCGGTGGCGCGTGACGATCTCTCGGACGGCGGATCTGGCGCGTTCGCGGCAACCATAAATGAGATTCGTCGAATTTCGCCGGGCACGCAAGTTGAAGTGTTGATATCGGATTGCAAAGGCGACAGCACGAGTCTGGCACAGGTCTTTGATGCCCGTCCGGACGTGTTGAGCCACAACCTTGAAACGGTAGCGAGACTACAAAACGTTGTCCGCCCGTCGGCCTCTTACGCCAGGTCGCTTTCGGTGCTCGCGCGGGCCAAGGATGCGGGACTCACCACAAAGTCCAGCGTCATCGCTGGAATGGGTGAGACAAAGGAGGAGCTCGCGGCCGCGCTGCGTGATCTGGCATCGGTTGGCACAGATATCGTGACCATCGGCCAATATTTGCGACCGACCAAAAATCACTTTCCAGTTGCAAGATGGATAACACCTGAAGAGTTTTCTGAGCTCGCGGTAATCGGCGAAGGGTATGGCATAGGTCATGTGGAAGCGTCTCCAATGGTCAGGTCGTCATATCATGCAAAATCTTCGTTTAGCATGATTGCCAACTCTGGGCACCTAATTCAGGTGTAGGATTTCATTTCTAATTCGGCTTTTAGGGCGGATACAGTGGCGAGTCGGCTTTCCATAAGTGCAGGAGACCTAACCAAGGTCTATCTTTCTAGGCTGGGAAAAGTTTGGGAGAGCATGTCTGCACTTGGCGTGGATGCGCTGGTACTGTCCCTGGGGGCGGACCTTCCATGGCTAATTGGATACAAGGCTATGCCTCTCGAGAGGCTGACGGCTCTCGTGGTGAGGCTTCATGAACAGCCAGTGCTAGTGGTGCCCGCTTTGGAAGAGCCAAGGGTAGTTCCGCATGGCGAGTTATTTAAAGTCAGACCTTGGCGTGAGTACGAGGATCCTTATGAGATCGTTGTCAGCGCAATACGGGGATGCACCCGGGTTGGCATGTCAGATCGCATGTGGGCGGCATCGCTGCTGAAATTCCAGCTTAATTGCACGGCAAACTTTATACCTGCTTCGCAGGTGACGAGAAGTCTCCGAAGCGTCAAGGATCCGATAGAGCAAGCAATGTTGGCCGAAGCGGCGAGGCGGACCGACGAGGTAGCTGATGCTGTAATCGGCGGAGAGATAAAGTTCATAGGTCGTAGCGAGCGAGAGATTTCAATGGAGATTTCTGAGCGATTGCTAGATGTGGGCCTGAATAAAGTCAATTTTTCAATTGTGGGATCGGGACCGAATTCTGCGTCACCCCATCATGAGCCTGGTCGAAGAGTGATAGGCGAGAGCGAAGCGGTTGTGTGCGATTTCGGTGGAGAGTTTCAACTGGATGCCTCGGCCGGATATTGCTCCGATATAACCAGAACCGTTGTAACTGGCGAGATGCCGGAAAGATTTATTGAACTTTACTCGGTCTTGGAGGTTGCCCAAAGACGCCAAAGAGAACATGTGCGAGCAGGGGTCAGCTGCGAAAAGCTGGATGAAGTCGGCAGGTCGTATATCGAACAGTTTGGCTACGATGAATATTTCATTCACAGGACGGGTCACGGAATTGGAATAGAAGAACATGAAGAGCCATACATCGTTGCAGGCAACCTGGATTATGTGGAGCCAGGCAACGCCTTCTCAATCGAACCTGGAATCTACATCCCCAATCTTTACGGAGCTCGGATCGAGGACATCGTAATCGCAACTGAATCAGGATGCGATGTGCTCAACAATGTTGACAGAAGCCTGCACCGGGTTGGTTAACCGGCGTTACGCGATGAAGTACTTAGCCTGAGGATGATGGCAGATTATCGCGGAAGTTGTCTGCTCCGGATGTAGCTGAAATCCTTCGCTGACTTCCACCCCGATCCGCCCGGCTTCCAATAGGTTCGCCACCGTTGCATTGTCTTCGAGGTTGGGGCAGGCCGGGTATCCCCATGAATACCGCCCACTGCGGTACTGCTGCCGGAACAGGCCGGCGAGCGTGGGGCCATCCTGGTCTACAAACCCCCACTCAGTTCTTATTCTGTGGTGCCAATACTCTGCCAGCGCTTCAGTCATCTCCACGCTTAGGCCGTGTAGCAGGAGGTAATCCTGGTAGCGGTTGTCACGGAAATATGCAGCGGTTACTTCGGAGGCTTTAGATCCCATCGAAACTATATGGAATGCCGCATAGTCGACTTCTGGCGAGTCGATAGGCCTAAAGAAATCTGCGATGCAAAGGTACGGATCTTTTTTCTGTCGCGGAAAGGCGAATCTAGATATTTCTTGCTTTCTCTCTACATCCGAGAACACGACCAGGTCGTTGTCGGATGACCCGACAGGAAAATAGCCGTAAACCACCTGCGGAGTTAGTATTTGCTCCGCCTTGGCCGTGTTCAGCTGCTCGCGGAGGGTAGGCCTAATCCGCTCTTTGAACTCTGGGTCGGTTTCGCCCCGATTCGGCCGGAATCCCCACTGATTTCTGAACAGTGCCGTTTCATTCAGGAATTCCGCGATGTCGTCCAACGGGATACCCTTTACCACGCGGGTACCTATGAATGGAGGAATGAATATTTCATTGTCCATTGTCACTTGGGGTGATCTCAGGGGAATATTTGGATTTGGCTCGGTATCCTGGTCGCGCGCAGACTTTCTCATGGGGAGTTTTCTTTCGGAAAGGACTCGGCCAAAGTCTGGATCGTCGATGTTCTGCGCCTTCATTTCAACTAGGCGGTCCATGGTGCGCAGGCCCTCGAAGGCATCCTTGCCGTAGAAGAGTCTGCCTTTGTAAATCTGCCGAAGGTCTTTCTCGACGTAAGTGCGAGTCAGTGCAGCGCCGCCCAAAATCACCGGGATGGACTCTAGGCCCCTCTCGTTGAGCTCGTTAAGATTTTCCCGCATGATAAGGGTTGACTTGACTAGCAATCCGCTCATGCCTATTGCATCCGCCTCAACTTCCAGGGCCTTTTGGATCATTTCGCCCATTGAGACCTTGATCCCGAGGTTGTGCACTTGGTAGCCGTTGTTGGTGAGAATGATATCGACAAGATTCTTCCCGATGTCATGGACATCACCCTTGACGGTGGCGAGTACGACTTTGCCTTTTGAGCCAGTGTCCTTTTTCTCCATAAAGGGTTCTAGATAGCTGACAGCGGTTTTCATGGTTTCAGCGCTGGACAGCACAAAGGGAAGTTGCATTTGACCGCTGCCAAACAGCTCGCCTACGACTTTCATGCCGTCAAGGAGGAATGTATTGACTATTTCCAGCGCCGCGTACCCGTCGTTCAAGGCCTGGGTCAGATCTGGTTCGAGGCCTGTCCTATTGCCGTCAATGATCCTGCGGGTCAGCCGCTCGCCAATCTCGAGGGATGACAGGTCGACCGCTTCTTCCGCAGTGCTTTTGACTCCTTCGAATGCCTTTATGAGTTCATTGAGAGGGTCGTAATCGCTGGTTCGGCGATCATAAATGAGGTCGAGGCAGATCTTTTTTTGCTCGTCAGGGATTTTTGAGAGAGGGATAATGCGCGCCGGGTGTGAGATCGCGGCATCGAGCCCCGCCTTCATGCACTCGTCGAGGAATACCGAGTTGAGCACGTGCCTTGCCGCCGGATTGAGTCCAAAGGAGGTGTTGGACAGGCCAAGCACCGTAAAGACTCCCGGTAATTCCGACTTAATTGCACGGATTCCGTTGATGGTTTCGATTCCGTCTTTCCGGGACTCTTCCATTCCGGTTGTAAGTGGGAGAGCGAGTGGATCGAATATGAGATCGTGTGGCTCAAGCCCGTATTTATTGACGGCGATATCGTAAATGCTTCGAGCGGCCCTCAGTTTCCATTCTGCAGTTCTGGCCTGGCCCTGCTGATCAATGCAGGTGCAGATCACCGCCGTGCCGTACTCTTTAGCAAGTGAGAGAAATCGGTCAAGCCGCGTACCGGGAGCGTCGCCGTCTTCGAGATTGACGGAGTTCAAAATAGGCTTCCCGCCAATCCACTGGAGGCCTGTTTCAATAACCTGCGGTTCGGTAGAGTCC
>JAJYFX010000189.1 GCA_021785315.1 Actinomycetes bacterium
AAAGCGGGCTTTTGGGTTGTTTGATGCACCAGTTTATTAATTGTTTGGACTCGACGAAACTGGATAAATTCTTGTAAGTCGCTGGCCGCACCTTTCATCCCTTCTTTTCATTTACGCTCTAACTAAAATTGACCCACAGCCTTGAGTGTGATGAGAGCGTCAATTACTTGCAGATTCATGCATTTTGTATCCTATGGAATTTGACTTTGCGACCTTCTTCGATTACAACCCACTTATCTCGGATCAACCTTCAAGTGTACGAAGTAAGGTGGCTGGATCAGTTTTCTGGACTGAACGCTTGAGGTTTCCCCTTTTTTGTTCGACTGGCTTGGCGGTTTCTTTGCTGACCTTGGTGACCAATTTCCTCAGAACCTCGACCTCGGCCTCCAGTGCCAAGATACCTTCGGGACTGATTTCCACTACGGTGTGCGGTTTGCGACCAGAATATCCTTTTTCTACAGTCACTAGACCGGCGCTTTCGAGAACCTGGATGTGTCTACCAAGGTTTCCGTCTGTTAGGCCTGTTGACTGGTGTAGCAGGCGAAAGTCTGCCCTTGACAGTTCATATAGAACTGCAAGGATGGCGAGGCGACTTCGCTGATGTACTGCATCGGACAGGTTGATTAGAGATTTCGGAGTTGTTGAATCTGACATTGGTCATTCACCTTTAGGTTGATCGAGGTAGCTTGGCTGATTGTATTTGAATTCTTCTGGCCCACCCTGGCACCCAAGGGGAATCCATTTAGGCCTTCTTTGCCAGTAGAGAAAGATCGACCCTATAACGAGAACCAGTCCAGCAGCCAGATAGCTGATCGAGTGGGAAGGAATCCAGATGTTGAGTCTTGAAAAGATCTCAGCAGAACCTCTCGAGAGAGCGATTCCGACGAAGAAACTCAAAGCTGCAACTAGGGCAAGCATCTGGCTGCGGGCTGCAAATCCGGCGATACAGATAATCAATGCTACTGCTAAAAGGTGTGAAAGCTGGCTGGGCAGACTCAGCTGAACTGAAGCTAAGAGTACGAAGATGCCGGTTAGGCCAGCTAGTAGATAGATGGCCGTAAAATTTCGCAAACGACCAACAGAGCGCTGACAAAGGACAGATAATGAAATACTGACAACAATGCCAATCAACCAGAACTACGGCGAGTTTCCGAATGACCAGATAGATGCCGAGCTCCCCGTAAATGATCCTGTAACAGGGCCATGAATTGGAGCGCCCTGGGAGGTGAGTACGGTAATTCCTGAGCTTGAATGCACTATGGTGCATGAGATAGGTTTAGGAGTTCCGGTCATAAGCCAGCAGCTTGTGGTAGCCTGCCTAGTACTCAAGAGAGAGGTACCCAGAATGGTAGTTATTCCCAGCACGGCAGGTAGAAGCCAAACCCTTTGTTGAAGTACCCGTGCCCGCCTTCTGAGAGCGATGATCATCGAAAGTGCATCAGCTGCCGATTCTTCGTCTCTGTCTGCCAAAGAAGTTATTGGACCCAACTCGTTCACAGTAGCTAGTCTATACTGTAGAGTACTTGGACTCAACCACGCGGATCCCGGCGATGTTTTTTCCGGTAAATGACTCCGCCGTGGTTCCGTCGCCCCGTCCATTTGAACAGCTACACTGTGCGACCAATTGAGGGTAAGCTTTCAACCATGTATTCGGTGGCTCCGGCACTTCTTGGTGGACATGGACTGGCTTTACGATGCCACTGGCTGGGGCGGTTCTATGCACATGCGAGTACCAAGGACGAAGATCGGTTCCCGTAAAGGAGCAGCTCTGGCGCACCACTGACTGTGGGAAAACATGGACCAGGACCTTTCACTCAGCGACTGAAATTAGCTAAAGTTAGATAGAAATTGATTCCATGGAACTGTGTTTCAAATGAAGATAAAGCCTATATCGTCTAATCGCTTTTATTCTTATGGGGACGCCGCAGGACAACCGACCGAGCCAGCCGTTATGTCGGCTATCAAAGGCGGTGGAGTCTGCTGATTGACCTCAGCGGTTAGGTAGCCTGCCAGCCTACCCGTGGGAGTCGTTGCGAACCAGCTCCCCCCTTGGGCGAAGGAGGTACTGAGTGAGCTGCCATAGATTCGTTCAGCGCTTCTGAGAGTGTCTCCGATGCGTAATCCTTTTGCGCTAACCACATTGAGTATCTTGCGCTGTCTCCCAACGAAAGATCCGGTGGAATAGCCGACGAAAACTTGGTGATAAAAGTAGATGGTTATCCCCGGCCACTTTAGATAAGAATCGATGGTGCAGTTTCCGGTAGCGGAAGCAGGTGCTGTAGCACCAGATGATCCGAGTAGTTTAACAAGCTTGGGTATGACAAGGGATTCGGCTTGTCCAAAGTGAATACCTCCAAATCCGTTACCGTGTAGCACGAGCGGACCCGTGATCCCGGGGGCCTGGACGGTTTCTGTTGGCGGCGCCGTAGTCGTTGTAGGTGCCACCGTAGACGTTGTCGTCGTGGGCGCAGAATTGGTAGTCGAGCTCCCGATAGTTGTGGTGCTGACGGCTGCTTGAGCATTTGGCTGGCTTCCGCACGAGGAAAGAACTAGGGCAGGTAAGGCTGCTAGGACCATAGATATGAGAAGCGCTTTTGTTTCCAGGTGATTGTTCAAGAGTCGGAGCCCTTTATTTGTCTTCAGAAGCGGGCTACCTAGCCGTTGTTCGTTTGAGTCCATTTTTTCGAAGTCGCACATAGGAGAAACAAACACCGGAGTTTAACAAGCTTATTGCACATAATACATATACATAGGGGGAGCCATTGTTATGCAGAAGTTCCATTACGAAGTAATAAAGGTTTACGATTCCCAAGATGGATATAAGAATTCTTAGTGCCATTTAAATTAAATCTTCCCGATTCGCTATCCAGCGTAGGCTGCACAGTGGAACGTATCACCACTATTTGCAAGGGTGCCACCCCAGCTACAATTTGCAGTAATTTCCCATGTGCTTGCGTTCACCGTATTAGTCACGCCAAGTGTACCCTGATAAAAGACACCTGGATAGTGATTATTCTGATCAAATCCACTTCCGTATGACTGGGCGCTACCTGTGTTGGAGTAGTCCCAACTTGCGCTGCAATCTGTCAGTTCGTAGCCGATCAAGGAGTTCCAGTAGCAGTTGGAGTTTGTTGAACCACTATACAGGGTATTCCCACCACATTGATAATTGTAATTCATCCAGTTCGTGACCTCAGCACTTGTCATGAAACTACTCAAATCAACGACGTCAACATGGTCCTGGTAGCTACAGGTCGCGGTGGACTGTAGCTACCACGTTGATGGATAATCCCGACCTGAGAGCGCCGGTTCACGCTTGAAGAGCGATGAGTGGCTTGGAGCAAACCGGAATGGCAGTCTGGTAAGGAGCATCCGACCAGCGCATTTGGAGAGCTATAAAAAGTGATGCAATGTCACTTTTAGGCATGAAGCTCGAAGCGACGGCCCAGTGCCCATAGGGGGTTCGTAAGAGAGACCCACCGTGTTTACCAAAGAGAGTACTTGTTGCTGAGGTGTATCTGTAAAATTCATTTCACGACTTATTTATTGTTGACTTCAAGTACTTTGCTTGATAAACTAGTTGGGAGAACACACCTTCGCCCAATATGGGTGGGGCTGTGACCCGGCATTGATCAAGGAGGTTACTAAATGTCCGCTTCTATTCGTTCGAGGCTCAAGCGAGCTGGGTTCGCAGGGGTGCTGACTTTGGGAATTACAGGCAGTTTTGCTGTTCTCCCACAGTCCAGTGCTTTCGCAGATACAAATGCAAGTCATTCAGCACTCCTCAATGCGTCTGCAACTTGTGGAAGTTTCGCGGCCGAGGATGCCTACATCACTTTCAACGGTGCGAACTGGGGACTTGTACAGCTGAGTTACAGCTCATGCACTCGCAATGCCTGGGGTTACGGCGTTTCGTACAATACTTGTTATCCCAATTCAGACCCAGGTGGCGAAGCCCCTTACGGCTGTGCTGTAGTTTATGGTGTGGAGAATGGTGTTGGCGACATGGGTGAATGTGTCACTGGGCGGGGAGGCCAACCTCTACAGTCTTGCAACACCAATCAGTGGAGTGATGCAAACGTAACATCGTATGCGTGGGCGTATATCGGCAGTCAATCAGGATCCACAGCGGTAGGCACGACAGCATCATATTGAGATAATTTAGCCGTGTCCTCTTTCGAGTGTCAAAAAAATCCTAGCGGATCCTAAAATGCCTCGAACGATAACTTGGCTCTCGGGTCCACACGACAGTCTCGATGACTATTCGTTTTATGTTACTACAGATTTAGACAGCTCTCCAATAGGCAGAACGTGAACACGAAACATTACCGTCTCAGTATAATGCTCGCCGGTATTCTTCTCTCTTTTTTCTTGGGTGCATGTGCTTCGAGGGCCTCTCTCAAGTCGCCTTCTGCTCTGCAGGTAGAATCCAAACAACCATTTTCATTGATTAACGCTTTTGGGTTATCGGATAAACCGTTAGGTGAAATTGATTTATCCGTGGCCCGGGACGTTGTTCAGTGTATGGCGAAGAGAGGGTTCTCATACGTGGATCCCACCAATGTGGTGTTTAACGATCAGTACACAACAATTGGGGCCTATTGGCGCTATTCGACTCGGGATGGGTACGGAGTAGCCGACTACTTGATCAGCCAAATGAGCAACTCGTCTCACGTCTTTGAGGATCCTAACTTCGGCTATGTCACCCGGTTGCCCGTGAGCCAACGCGCATCCTACTGGCGTGCCCTAACCGGAGTGGGGAAACAGCCGAATATTGACCAGATCCTACTGCCGAATAGGGTTCCCGCTCCGGCTCCCGGATGTGAGAACGAATCTTTGCGTAAGGAACTGGGAACTCTGCCGTGGTTCACCCCCACAATAGGTCCCAAGTTACGTGCTCTCAGTCAGAAAGAGTTTAATTCGCCGTCTCTGTCTGGACCCGTTCGAGATTGGGCTGCTTGTCTGGCTTCAAGTGGAATCATCGTAAAATCATATAACGGCGCAGCAAATCAG
>JAJYFX010000190.1 GCA_021785315.1 Actinomycetes bacterium
AGAGATACCTGGAAATAGATGCCCGAGGTCTGGTAGTTTCACCTGGCTTTGTCGACCTGCACACCCACCTGAGAGAGCCGGGTAATGAAAGGTCCGAGACCATGTTGACCGGCGGCATGGCGGGGATATTGGGCGGGTATACCGCCCTGGTGGCAATGCCAAATACAACACCAACCATAGATTCACCCGAAGCCGTCCAGTACGCGCAGCAGATTGCTAAAGATGCTCCACTCGATATCTATTTTGCTGGCGCAATTACGAAAGGACGTCTTGGCGGTAACCTGACTGAAATGTCGAAGATGGCTGATTTGGGTATCAAGCTGTTTACCGATGACGGGTCTGGAGTTCAAGACGTTCAGTTGATGAGGCGCGCACTCGAGTTCGCAAAGGGAATAGGAGTTACTCTGGCGCAGCACTGCGAAGACTTGAAACTTGCAAATGGGGGATTGATCAATGAAGGCGCCGTTTCTTCTATCTTGGGGGTCGCGGGAATACCGAATGCAGCTGAAGACGTGATGGTTGCCAGAGATCTGGAGCTGGTCCGTCTGGTAGGGGCACGGTTGCACTTTCTGCATATCTCCACTGCGCATTCCGCCGAGATGGTGAGGATGGCCAAGGCAGAGGGACTGCCGGTCACCGCAGAAGTCACGCCGCACCACCTGGTACTTTCGGACTCAAAGCTCATGGGGTTCGATTCTGTTTTCAAAGTGAATCCTCCTTTGCGTTCCGAAACCGACAGGCTGGGATTATGGGGCGCATTCCGTGGCGGAGCATTCGATGCAGTCGCTACCGATCATGCTCCGCACCATCGAGACTTGAAGGATACGACGCTGGACGAGGCGGCTTTTGGTCTGATCGGGCTGCAGGCCTCGTTCGGCGCAGTCTTAGGCGAACTGTATCGCCAACTTGGTCCGGGCCAGGACGATAGTAATGACAGCCCGGGCCTTTCGGATGAGCAGTTAGCTCATCTGGTAAGCCTATTTACCTGGAAGCCTGCAGGAATTGCTCAGATCGGCCATATTCATGGTTGTCCGCTGGTGGCGGGTAATCCGGCAAACATTACCATTTTTGATCCCCAAGCCAGATGGCGGCTAGGCGAGGCCGATCTGGTATCAATTTCAAAGAACTCGCCATATTTCGAGACGGATCTTGTTGGAAAGGTTCTATACACCCTTGTGCATGGAGATCTCAAGCTAAAAGAAGGAGAGTTGTGTCTTTAAAACCAACTGAGGAAAAGGTGCATATTCAGAAGGCTGCCTTGGTTTTGGCTGATGGTGCGGTATTCGACGGTGAACTCATTTCCTTGGATCACCAGGGTTCGACAGAGCCGGTTGTTGGAGAAGTCGTTTTCAACACTTCTATGACCGGGTATCAAGAAATTATAACCGATCCTTCATATGCAGGCCAGATTGTCACGTTTACCTATCCTCATCTTGGAAATTACGGAATCAATTCCTTTGATTTCGAATCAGCCCGTCCGTATTGCAGGGCAGTAGTTGCGCGCGAGATCAGTACCTACTATTCCAACTGGAGAGCCAACGAGGGACTCGTCGCCTATCTTTCCCGCAATCGGGTCGCAATTCTAGGGGGCATCGATACTAGAGCATTGACAAAACATATTCGCTCGCATGGTGCCCTGCCGGGCGCAATCGGAACTCAGGATATCTCCGTACTGCAGGATCTCGCGAAGTCGGACGGCGGAACTGAAGGGAAAGACCTCGTGAGAGAAGTCACCACCCGCAAAACATATGAAATAGCCGGCGGACCTAAAAAGGTAGTTGCAATCGACTTTGGAGTAAAGAAGACCATTCTGGACCAGTTGGCAGGATTTGCATCCATTAGTGTGGTGCCCGCGTCAATGCCGGCCGCCGATATTTTAGCGATGAATCCGGATGGAGTGTTTCTCTCCAACGGGCCAGGGGATCCGGCTGCGGTCAATTATGCCGTGGGGACTATCCAGCAGCTGCTCGGGCATGTGCCGATTTTTGGTATCTGCCTGGGTCACCAGCTTTTGGCGCTGGCAGTTGGGGCACGGACGTTCAAATTGGACTTCGGGCACCATGGGGGCAACCACCCGGTGCAAAGGCTCTCAGACGAGGTGGTAGAAATAACCAGCCAAAACCACAATTATGCCGTTGACGCGCTTTCTTTGGAAGGATTGGGAGTCGAGGTGCAGATTTCCCATCTCAATCTCAATGACAATGTCATCGAGGGCTTCAGTCTTCCCGGCCTGAATGCTTTTTCTGTCCAGTACCATCCCGAGGCGGGTCCGGGACCACATGACTCTCGGTATCTTTTCTCAGCATTTTTAGACCTAATGGATAGGCAGGCGAGCTAGCAGTGCCACGTAGGAACGATTTTTCATCGGTATTAGTCATTGGTTCCGGTCCCATTGTCATTGGTCAGGCTTGCGAGTTCGACTATTCAGGATCCCAGGCCTGTCGGGTTCTCCGGGAGGAAGGATTCAGGGTAATTCTTGCAAATTCAAATCCGGCAACGATCATGACGGATCCTGATTTTGCCGATCGGACTTACATAGAACCGCTGGATTTGCAGATTCTGACCTCGATCATTGAAAAGGAGAGGCCTGATGCGCTTCTGCCCACCCTGGGAGGCCAGACGGCATTGAATCTGGCAATGGAATTATCCGAGGCGGGTGTGCTCGATCGCTATGGAGTAAAAATGATCGGAGCCAACGCGTTGGCGATCAAGACAGCTGAGAACAGGGATCTTTTCAAAGCGGCAATGGGTGAGATTGGTCTAGCGGTCCCCGAGTCCGGTTTTGCGCATTCAATGGACGAGGCCATGCAGGTTGCGTCAACAATAGGTTTTCCGCTCATCGTCAGGCCGTCATTCATTCTTGGCGGCGCTGGAACTGGAATTGCGAAAACCGACGAGGAATTTGCGCTGATTGCAGCCCAGGGGCTGGCGGCTTCGCCTGTTTCGGAAATCCTGATCGAACGCTCCATCGCCGGTTGGAAGGAGTTCGAACTAGAAGTAATGAGAGACTCGCTAGACAACGCGGTTATCGTATGCTCGATTGAGAATTTTGACCCGATGGGAGTGCATACTGGCGACTCCATCACGGTAGCCCCATCTCAGACTCTCACAGATGTTGAATATCAGAAAATGCGTGATGCTGCATTCGCCGTCATAAGAAGGATCGGCGTCGAAACGGGGGGCTCCAACATCCAGTTCGCCATTGACCCCGACAGTGGCGAGATGGTTGTCATCGAAATGAATCCAAGGGTATCCAGGTCGAGTGCGTTGGCATCAAAGGCTACCGGATTTCCGATCGCCAAGATTGCTACCAAGCTGGCTGTCGGCTACAGCCTGGCCGAAGTTCGCAATGACATAACCAAGGTCACTCCCGCGTCTTTCGAGCCGACGATCGATTACGTCGTTACCAAGGTTCCGAGATGGGCCTTCGAGAAATTTCCTGGAGTGCAGGACGTGCTGGGTACCCGGATGCAGTCCGTCGGCGAGGCAATGGCGATTGGAAGGACGTTCGCTGAATCGCTGCAGAAAGCATTCCGATCAATCGAGCTCGGGCGAAGCGGGTTGAACGGCGATCCGGCCGAAGCAGCCATTGACGCGGTATCGGTCGACGAATTGCTAGAAGCGATAAAAATTGCAACTCCCATGCGTCCCTTTCAAATTGAATCCGCGCTGCGACGTGGTGCCACCATCGAACAGGTTTACAAGTCGTGCAAGGTGGATCCCTGGTTTCTGGCGCAGATAAAGCAAATCTCGACCCTGCGCCTCGCGCTTGAGAACAAGAGGTTGGCGGAACTCACCAAGGGGGATATAGCCAGGGCCAAGAGAATGGGATTTTCGGACGATCAGATCGCATATCTTACAGGAGCCACCGAATCAGAAGTCAGAACGCTTCGCTTGAGACTTGGTGTTAGAACTACCTTCAAGGCCGTGGATACCTGTTCAGCAGAGTTCGAGGCGTTTACGCCGTATCATTATTCGACTTACGAGGATGAAGATGAGGTCGTTCCCACCCAAGGCAAGCGCGTAGTCATACTTGGCTCAGGACCGAACCGAATTGGCCAAGGCATTGAGTTCGATTATTGCTGTGTCCATGCAAGTTTTGCCCTCAGGGATGCTGGGTATGAAACAGTAATGGTGAATTGCAATCCGGAGACTGTGTCCACCGATTACGACACTTCGAATCGTCTTTATGTCGAGCCTTTGACTCCGGAAGACGTTGCCAATGTCATTGAGGCTGAGCAGGCCAGGGCGCGGGACGGTGGCGAATTTGTCGGAGTGATTGTGGCGCTTGGAGGGCAGACACCTCTCAGAATTGCGAGCTCGATCGATCCCAGTCTGGTTCTGGGAACCTCCCCCGAGGCCATTGATGTTGCGGAGGACCGGCAGAGATGGTCCGATCTTTGCAGCAGACTAGATATACCGCAACCGGCTGGAGCAACGGTTCTGGATTTGGACCAGGCATTCGAGGTAGTGCAAAGGATCGGATATCCGGTGCTTGTACGGCCTTCGTACGTTCTAGGCGGAAGGGCCATGGAGATTGTCTACAACGACGAACAGCTGATTGCAGCCATGGCACGTTTGACGCAGCTTCACGCGGAAGGCCGGCAGGCTTCCAAGAGTCCGGTTCTGGTGGACCGATTCTTGGAAGACGCTATTGAAGTCGACGTAGATGCTCTCCGCGACAAAGACGGAGGCCTTTACATTGGGGCGATCATGGAGCACGTAGAGGAGGCTGGCATCCATTCCGGGGACTCAGCATGTGCAATTCCCCCGCCAACTCTGACGGACCAAACCAAGGAGGTCATTCGCGAGTACACCAGGTCAATTGCCGATGCACTTTCGGTAGTGGGTTTGATAAATATACAGTTTGCCGTCAAGTCGGGCCAGGTATTTGTGATCGAAGCAAACCCGCGGGCTTCGAGAACAGTGCCGTTTGTGGCTAAGGCAACGGGGGTTCCAATGGCAAAACTCGCTGCTCT
>JAJYFX010000191.1 GCA_021785315.1 Actinomycetes bacterium
TCAAGGCCTAATTGCGCCCTTACTCGGCGGTATTGCGGAGCTTCGACCGTGCGCACGTGAAATGGAAACTCCGTCGATGCGAGCCAGCGCAGGATCTGCTCCTCTTCTTCGGGAGTCAGCATATCGGCTGCGTCTGCGCGTCCAGTGGCGACCAGGAAAAATAGCGTCCAGCTATCCGCCAACCCTTCCAACAGCTTCGCTATCATTTCGAGTTCAGTTAGATTGTGGCGGGATACCGTAGTGGCAATTTGAAGCCTAGGGGGCACCTTCGCTGCGTGACGAATTGCCTGCATCGTGCGTTCAAAGTGCCCGGGCACTCCTCTGAACGCGTCATGTGTCCCAGGTCCCGATCCATCCAAACTGAGATGGATCGCCGCGACACCGATTTCGGAAATGCGTTCAAATGCATCGCCTCGGAGGCGTCCTGTGACCGATGGCGAGAAACCGGTATACATGCCGGTTGAAACGGCTTTGCCTAGCAGCGTGAAAATGTCATCGCGCGCCAGCGGATCGCCTCCAGTCACAACGAACACCTTTGCGCCCATTTGCGCTATGTCATCGATAAGCGCAATACCCTCTTCGGTCGAAAGTTCATTCTGATCACGATGAGGTTGAGCTTCTGCCCTGCAGTGCACGCACCGCAAGGGGCATGCACGGGTTACCTCCCATGCAACGGTAAGCGGTGCTCGAGAAAAGTCGACTGGACCGAATCGGCCGAAAGATGTCTCTCTGCCTTTCTGCTGGTCCGCAATTGGGTTCAAAGGAAAGTCAATACTCGAGTAACTCATTATACGTACACTATAGGGCTAATGGAAGGGTTAAATATGCCACCACCGGGAGGCGAGACGCGCTGAGAGCTCTGGTTTAAGGTGTTACGGCGACGGGTTAGGCATTGTCAGGCGCTAATTTTGGCGTGGCTGGAAATTGGATGCTGAAAGTGTTGCGCTTGGCCGTTACCGCAAAACTAGCCCCTTATCGTCGGCTTCGTTGCAGCTTGAGCTTCGAGAATGGTGATCTCGGCCTTCGCGTCCCCTTTTGTATGACGAGGCCAAAGGACGTGATGGTGTACCCGTCATGTTTCAGCCTGAGATGGGGTCCTGACCAGGGTGGACTGTCGACGTGGAGGTCGGCTTCGGCGGACCCAAGCGTAAAGTCAAGGTTTACCAGATTGCCTTGATTGCGCAGGTCTGTCGCAAGCTCCTCCAAATCGCGGCGGCGAAAGAGCACGGTGGGTCCCGCCGCGACTGTGTCTGAGTCCGAACTCACATTGAACTCCGTAGTATGGACTGCAATGCCTCCGACACGAAGGCACTGCATCTGTTCCAATATAAATCTCAGGCCCTCCCGTATGGTGCCCAGATGTTCGAAGGCACACGACGACCAGGTGAAATCAAATCCGTTCAGCTCTTTGGGAATCTCTCTCATATCCACAGTACGCAGCGTGACGAGTTCTTCAAACTTTGCGGAATCGCATAATCTTTTTTCGTTGAGGGCTTCGATACCATTGGCAAACTGATTGGATTCACTCCATCCCGCCAGCTCGGCAGAATCCGGAGCCTGGTCGGTAGCTACTATTACGCAGCCCAATGATGCCAGGAGAGGCACAAGAGGCTCTTTGCCCACCCCAAATCCAAGGCCTTTCGCTCCAGGGTTCAGCATATCGTTGTCGCTCAGGGCACTGGCGATGAATGCCCATTCCCAGATTTTGCGGTGTACGGGTACCTCAATACCAGAACCGGACTCATCCCAGTAAGGCCGCATTTGCTCTGCCCAATATCTGAGCTTCGGGGATGTGAGGCCGGCATAGGAACAAGGCTGAGAAAGAGACTGAAAGTCTGAGACGGCGCCGGAACTCTCTCTCGAACCTTCAGTCTGCCGCATTTTCAAATCTTAGCAATGTTAGGTTTGCTTTTTCAGTTATTGGCGGGTGGGGCCAAGTCCAAAACTTCTGCAACTTGCCTTATCCTGATTGATCGTGGTTGGTTCCAGCTGACGCCGAATTCATGGGGTTTTGCTTCGCGCCAGATTTCGGATCTCGAAACCACCAGCGGGTTTTAGATAGCTCTGGCTTTATCCCGAGCTGGCAGCCTTTACGGTGGCGGCTGGCTCTTTGAGGAAATTGGAAATTTTACCCTGGCAACAATCACGTCGGTCCTGGTTCGAAGTGCTGCCGTCAGCACCAGGTCAATGTGATTATGAAGAATCCGGTATCGGATATGGTCCGGAACAACTACAGGTATCAAGACCACAATCTGGTGGCTGATATTTCCGCGCATTTCGTCGATGAAGTCGATCAGCGGACTCACTATCGAGGCGTATTCGGTGCGAATAATCTGCAATCGCACTCCTGGATTCCATTTCTCCCATTCATCAACAAGCTCCTGATCGTGCCGCTTTCGATCTTGGGATTCATTGACTACATAGACTGCGATCACTTCTTGTCCAAGTGACAGTGCTTCGGCTATCGCGTTCTGGGTCAGTATCGAGATTTGTGAGATGGGGACTAGTACCGTAGTTTTCTTGGGTTTTGGCAATGGTGGTATGGCATCGATTCTCAGTACTTCTGCCACCCTCGTGTAGTATTTGTGAACTTTTATTAGCAGGGTGATCAACAATGGTATTGCGATAACTACTAGCCAGGCCCCTGAGGTGAATTTAGCGAACAGAAACACTAGGCATGATAGAGCGGTGGCGACGGCCCCAGTTGCATTCACTGCCATGCGGTACTGCCATCTCGGTGGCTTGGTGCGCTTCCAGTGGACTACCAGACCAAGTTGTGAAAGCGTAAAGCCGATGAATACTCCAATGGCGAAAAGTGGAATGAGCTTATCGGTGCTTCCGCCGGCAAAGATTAGAAGCGCAGCCGACGTGATCGTGAGGGTCCAGACTCCCGCATTTAGCACTTGGCGGTCTCCACGGAGACTGAACCGGTGGGGGAGGAAATTGTCGTTTGCCAGCAGGCTGGCCAACACCGGAAAACCGCCATACGACGTGTTGGCCGCAAGGGCAAGAACAAAAGTTGTTGTCAGAGCCAGTACATAGTAGGCCAGCGATTTTCCAACTGAGATCGCCATGATTTGGCTGAGGACTGTCTGGTTGCTTTTGGGCATTATGTGCCATCTTTCGGCAAGGATGGCTAATCCAATGAGAGTTGAGCCTAGGATTGCACCGAGTAGGAGTTCGGTCCTTTTTGCATTGGCGACCCTTGGCTTTTTGAAGAGAGGTACGCCATTGGCGATGGCCTCAACGCCCGTGAGAGCGCTGCACCCGGCAGAAAATGCCTTGAGAAGGAGCAGTATCCCGAGTGTTTCCTGAGCTTTGAAGGCGGGCTGGGAAGCAATACCAGAGCTGGCACGGCTTAATGCCAAGGGATGCACAAGGCCAATCAGAATTACTGCAATCAGGCCGATGATGAATATCAGCGTTGGCAGCAGAAATGCTCTCGCGGTCTCGCCGAGCCCCCGAAGATTCATTACGGTGATAATTGACAGCATTGCCAAGCAGAGGTATATCGTCGCGGGAGCTAGTTGAGGAAATGCGGAAGTCAGTGCCCCCACGCCTGCGGCAATCGACACCGTGACCGTGAGAATGTAGTCCACGACCAGGGCCGCACCTGCCAGCATGCTCGTATTTCTGCCAAGATTTGCTTTAGATACGGCATATGCTCCGCCTCCTTCGGGAAAGACCTCAATGACCTGCCGATATGAGGTCACGAGCACGGCGAGAAGCACGGCGATCACCAAGGTGATCGGAAGCATATAATGCAGACCGGCGAGTCCGCTTCCCGCCAAGACGATGAGCATGGCTTGGGGTCCGTATGCGACTGACGTAAGGGCGTCAAGAGAAAGAGCAGACAGACCTTCTATGGGATTGATGTGCTCTTTTGACGATTCCGAAGATTTGACGGCTCTCCCCTTCAAAAGTTGAAATAGCTTCGATGTGGTCTTTTTTGCTTCGGCGGGTTTAGCCCATCGACGCCGAATGTCTGGCTTTGCTCGAGCTTTGAGAGCATTTTCTCGGACGACCGGTTCTCGTGGCTGGCTGTTGTGAGATCCTCTGCGTCGATTAGCCATTGAGCCTCTCAAGAGTGGGGATTGTTAACTTTTAGCATGGAAAACGCGTGGGGAGGGGTCACATTAAATCCCGTGGCCGGAAAATCTTGTTCTGTGGGGGGAATTTCCAGATAAGTTTTACAATTAACCTTAACGTTCACGTAAAATAGTTACAGACATAACATTATCGTTTCATCACTATTCAATTTTTGCGGAGGCTGATCAATGGAATCGAAGGTCAAGACACCCGAGATGACCGCAAACAGAAGTGGGCGCCATATCGACTACAAATGGATCGCTCTGTCGAATACAACTCTCGCAGTATTGATAGTCACCATAAATACTTCGATCATGCTGATATCCTTGCCCGATATTTTTCGCGGAATTCACATGAATCCGCTAATCGCTAGCAATACCGGTTACCTGTTGTGGCTGATGATGGGATTTATGGTTGTGACTGCCGTCCTGGTGGTGAGCTTCGGCCGGATTGGAGATATGTTTGGCCGGGTCAAGGTTTTCAATCTCGGCTTTGTCGTATTCACGGTTTTTTCGATACTGCTCTCTGTGACCTGGATGAAGGGGACTTCAGGCGCGCTGTGGCTTATCATAATGAGGGTCCTGCAAGGGATAGGCGGCGCTTTTCTGTTTGCAAACTCGACCGCGATTCTCACCGATGCTTTTCCAAAAGACGAACGTGGTTTGGCGCTCGGCATCAACAATGTCGCAGGTATCGCTGGGTCCTTCCTTGGCCTTATCATCGGCGGACTGCTGGGTCCTGTTGACTGGCACTTGATTTTTGTGGTTTCAGTGCCCTTCGGAATAGTCGGTACACTTTGGGCATACTGGAAACTTGAGGAACGGGGAGAACAGACTAAGGCTCATATCGACTGGTGGGGAAATCTGACCTTTGCGGTTGGA
>JAJYFX010000192.1 GCA_021785315.1 Actinomycetes bacterium
CTGGGTGACACACCAGTGGAAGCCTTTTACAATGTGGCGCGACGACAATAAATGGGTTTGCTTTGCGGTTGTCAGCAACACATCTGTGCTTCCGAGGCTTTCGCGTTTCCTGCAAGAACTGACGACACCAAATTTCACGTGAATTTGGCAGCCTACCTCCGTGCATGGATGGAAATTTGACTGTGCATTCATCGAATCGGGCCCCAGATGGCGCAGTTTGGTTATCGGGAAACCAGAGCGCTTCAACGGACCTACGGAGCAATCTGGGAAAGGACGATCACTGGAAGGTTCGTTGAGCTGTAGTTTAAACCAGCACAACTGGCAGCGCGCTCGTACTCATTGGTGCTTATTGGCTGGCTGAGATCCGAAAGAGTCGATATCTGCTGTTCCCAGCGGATATCCAAGTTAACGTGCAGTTCGACAGTTTTAGCTTGGCAAGTCTTTGCGGAATTTCGCGAACACCTGATGACGATGCCAACCGGGACCAGCTATAAAAAGATAGCAAGATGTGGTGTCATAGTTATGAAAGATAATTTGACCGGAATTGAAAAATGAAGGGGACCTGAAGGTTTTGATGCTTGTGTTAGCCTGCAATGTTCTAGCGTTATAGCGGGATACTGACTACCGAAAGCCACGCGGGTACCTGACATCCGAACCGCAGAAGGAGATTTCATATGAGTTCGTTATCCAGCCTAGATCGGCGTTTTTACTTGGATGTAAACGAATTTGCGCGTCAGACCAGTTTCGCGCATACATTCATGAAGTACTACGCACTATATGGCGGGGTAGTGCTCTTGGCAGTTTTGGTTTTGTGGAGCTACTTCAGGGCTCGCAAGGCGCAAAATCCCAAGGTCTCGGTTGACAAGGCTCTCTGGGTGGCCGCCGGTACTTTGATCGCGCTAGGCCTAAATCAGCCACTTTCACATCTGGTCGGCCGTATTAGGCCCTACTATGCCATTCGAGGCGTCGAAGTGCTGGTTCCCAAAGCAAACGACTTTACCTTTCCTTCTGATCATGCAACTGTCGCTGGAGCGGTTATCATCGGCTTGCTCTTGTCGGATGCACCCACCGGGATCATTGCAGCCATACTCGGCCTTTTTCTCGCATTTGCTCGGGTTTATGTCGGTGCCCATTATCCGGGAGACGTGATTGGGGGATTGGTCTTTGGGGCGCTGGTGGTAGTGGTCCTTCGGCCAATTGGAAACGCGATCATAAGTCGAATCACGAATGTGATAGCGAAGTCGCCTTTGAAGTTTTTAATCTTTGGAAAGCCTAGAGAATCGGTTTAGAAGCGCTTTGTATCCGGTTTTTGCGGTCAGACGACTCCTTAATCGGTGCCGTCGGCCTGCGGCCAGGGAGGTTCAGCCGGCTTGAATCTTCCAGCTGACAATCTTGTCTGCGTCTATTAGCTCTCTTATCCAGACCAAGGCCTGCTCAACGATTTCGGGAGTGTCGAAGAACTCGATCACGATAGGCAGATGGGCGTTAATGTGGGCCAGATCCATGAAATGCACTACACCATGGTCTCCAAATCCCGCAATGCCCCGGAATTGGGTTACTCCCTTAATTTTGTGTTCCTTGTACAAATGGTCGAAGATCTCATCCGCCATTGACTTGTGGTGTTTCCGTTCGCCTTCAAGCACGTAGATTCTTACCATTGTCATTTCAGGCATTGGGACCCCCTATCGGTTTGCGAGCCATACACCAAGTATGACCGCCAATAGTCCCAGGAAGACGGACAAAATCATATAAGCGGCGCCTTTGGCCAGATGTCCTGCCTGAAAGAGAGAGTACATCTCAAGCGAAAAGGTCGAAAAGGTCGTGTAACCGCCCACACCGCCAGTAAGCATCCCAGTTCTTATTGGCCCTGATACGTGCATCTTTTCGAGAGTCACCGTAAAAATAAACGCCATAAGGAACGATCCAATGACATTTATGCTGAGAGTCGCGATTGGGAAGGATCTTCCAAAAATGTCTTGCACCGCAATTGTCTGTCCGTATCTTGCCCAAGCGCCGAGAATTGCGAACAATCCTATGTAGATGAGAGTCAGTTTTCTAGTCTCCTTGAATGTGTCACACTAAAAACTAGCGTGCTAGGCCATAGGTCATTACAGGAAGTGCACGAACATAATGGCTCCAATAACCATGGAATAGATTGCAAAAGGGTAGAGATTCTTGGTACGGAAGTACTTTACGAGGAATGCCACTGAAATATACGCCGCTACAAATGCGGCAATGCTGCCAATGAGAATCTGCGGGCGAACGCCCGAAGCGCTGTGACCCAAGAGGCTGGGCAGTTTGTAAAGTCCGGCCGCCAGGATAATAGGAGTCGCCAGCAGAAATGAAAATCTGGCTGAATCTTCGTGGTCCATTCCTCTGACTAGGCCTGCCACCATGGTTATGCCAGATCGTGAAATACCTGCGAGCAAGGCGAATACCTGAGCGACGCCGATAGCTCCAGCTTCTTTGAATTCCAGAGTGTCGAGCAGGCGATGACCTTTTCTAAGATGGTGCAATCCGCCTTTTGAGTGGACTCTTCTTGGAGAGTTTTCTGCCTCTTTGCGTTTCTTTTCACCTATCAACAGGACTATCCCATTTATTAAGAGAAAGAATGCCGCCCAGAGTGGTTTTGCGAACACTGTCCTAAACAGGTGTTCGAAAAGCAGACCCATTATTCCAGCTGGAATTGTTGCTACGATAAGCAGCCAGCCAAGCCTTTGGATCGGGGTTTCAATTTTGCGGGTTGAAAAGGTTCCTATGACTCCCTTGATGATATTGATCCAGTCTTTGCGAAAGTAGACGAAAAGCGCAGCAGCGGTTGCCACATGAAGGCCCACGAGAAATGTCAAGAAGAAGGAATTATCGGTATTTTGAGCCTTGACAATCTGAGTCCATCCAACGAGCTGGGGAAGAATAACTGAATGACCGAGGCTTGAGATGGGGAACAGTTCGGTGATTCCTTGCAATAATCCCATTATTATTGCTTGAAGAAAGGTCATGACATGGGTGTTGGCATGCAAATTGTCGCTCCTATTGCTTGGGCGTCGCTATTTCCAGCTATTTGGAATGGCCGTTGTTTTGTCGGCAACCTGGGGAAGTATAGTGGAGACCGCTCCTCAGGGATAAACTTGACTTTGAGAGACTGTCAGCAGTCTATTGCGTGTCTTGTTGTTATTATCTCCTACACTGTCGCTAGTGCAATTTGGAGAGGTGCCAGAGTGGTCGAATGGGTCTCACTGCTAATGAGTTGACCTGGGAAACCGGGTCCGAGGGTTCAAATCCCTCCCTCTCCGCCAGCTTGTTCTGTATCAAATCCAAGCAGAGGTGAGTCCTGGCCGGCGGGCCAGTGCTTTTCCTCTCGGTCTTCCCGTCCCGCTTTTCCTTAGCTCGAGCTGCGCTGTAACACTAAGCGCCGGTATTTTTTTGGCAGATTCGGTTACCCGTCACAGAGTATCTTCCAGCAATTTTTGGATTTGGGCGACTGACGGCCTTTGGCGGGGACTCAGCTTCGATTAGGCGGAAACCTGGTTGCGACAGTTAAGCTAGTCGGCTTGCAAGCCACGTTTCAACACCAGCCAATGCAAATCTGGCCATGGCAGTCGGGTGAGACATGAAGCCGTGCATGGACTCCGGAAACACCCGAAGATCGACCTCATTGCCAGCGGCTGACAGTCGCGCCGCCATGGCGAGGTTGTCTTCCAGCAGCACGTCCAACGTACCAACGAGCATTAGTGCCGGTGGCAAGCCTCCAAGCTTTCCGTAGAGGGGAGACAAGTCAGGATCGGTTCGATCTTGTACGTGTCCGGCGTATGCCTGAATGAACCACTCATCGGAATACAATCGGCCGCCTGGAGACTGTCCGCTGAGGTCGTATGCGCCATATGCCAGCACAGCACCGATAATCCGGTCGACCACGCCCCGGTCTCTAAGCCTTAACAGTGTCGTCATGGCCAGAGTGGCGCCGGCCGAAGCTCCGCCGATAAGGATCTGCTCCGTGTCGAATTGTTTTTGACCCTTCTCGACAAGCCATAAGGCAGCAGTCTCACAATCATCTGGCGCCGCCGGCCATGGGTTCTCGGGTGCTAAACGATACTCAACACTAACTACGGTCATCGCCAGCGCATCGGCCAGAAGAGCATTCCGAACGTCATTTCGGGCTGCCGAGTCCATGTAGAAGCCACCGCCGTGGATATCGAGGTAGGTCGCCGGCGATTCACCGGAGCCGGGGTGCGTCACCCTGACCGGTACCTCTCTCTTGCCGGCGCGCGCAATGAGTTCAACGGCGCGTCCGCTTCCGGATGTCGCGGCCAGCTTGTCGCGGGCGTTACGAAGCTCTTCATAGTTAGTTGGCGCCTGTTGGCCGCCGGATGCCACCTTGATGGCATAGAACTTCCGGCACTCTTCAACGTGAGCAGCGGAGGCTTCCACGATGAGATTCCCAAGCCCGATGTTCATGAGCTCCCTTGCGCTTCGCCGCAGCGGCTTGTTCTAGTTTCGTTTGCTTATAACTTGAGGTCGCTATAACTTTATCATTTCGTGTAACTTGGCTGTTTGGTCAGAGTGATATTTACAGTAGAACGTTTAAGATGCTGAACGCTCCCAGGCCCGTCATGATAAGCGTGCTTGCGATCTGAACCGGTTTGAGGGGCACTTTTGAGAGCACCGTTGATCCGAAGTAAATTCCAAGTCCAGTGACCGCCCATAAGCCCAGTAGGGAACCTATCCCGACCGAGATGGGGTCCGCCGTCTTGGCAGCAAGATTTGCTGTGGCAATCTGAGTTATGTCCCCGAATTCGGCGATGAAGATTACCCCAAAGGCGAGCAAGACTTGAGACCAGAAATGTTCGTTTGAAATCTCCCGGACCAGCGCTTCTTCTTTGTCGATCTCACTGGATCTCATGTCCTTGATAATAAGTCCTGCGCCTATGAGAAAGCCCAAACCAATGCCGATCTCAAGTGGCTGTTT
>JAJYFX010000193.1:0-3073 GCA_021785315.1 Actinomycetes bacterium
AGCTGGCATGTGGGAATTCAAACGAGGCAACGTATTTGGCACTGTAGCATTCACCTCATACGGAGCATTCTGGCTTTCATTCTATTGGTATGTCCACGCAGTGGCAGGTGGCCTACCGGCTGCCGAGGCTTACAAGGCGACCGGCCTGTTCCTGATTGCCTGGACCATATTTACCGCGATAATGACCATTGCCGCATTTGGCCTGAATGGCGTTATCAAGACTTTATTCGTACTACTTCTTATAACCTTTATTCTCCTCACAGTCGGAGTCTTTGCAACCGGCACCGGCGCATCGGCCGATATCTGGACCAAGATCGGCGGTTGGGCGGGAATACTTACCGCACTAATCGCATGGTATGGCGTCATGGGCGGGGTTGTCAATGCCACATTTGGCAGAGAAGCGATACCTATGTTTGCCAAGAAGGCCTAGCTAAGAGTGTCTTCTGTAAACGACCCCTCGATCGACGAGGGGTCGTTTATCGTTCACGAACCACTCAATCTTCATCAAATAACGGCGTCGCTGCCATTTCGTAAGGAGTTCCAGATATACGCTGTTTTAGCTGGAGTTTAGCTTCAGTGCTCCCCTGTGACCGAAGGTAGTTCGATATTGATTCGAGGAGCTTCGAATTCACACCTGCCAAATCCAAACCCTCGGCCCTGCGGAGCAGTTTCCAAGCCAGAACGCCGTTTCCTGCCACTACTGCCTGGAGCAGCTTGAAAATAACATCCACCGCTTCCCGCTGAGATCTTCCGCTTGAATTCATGACAGTTCCTCTGTTTGGCGGGCATTGCTTTTTTTTGAGTGGACAGCGGACCATTCCACGCGACGAATCAATCCATCGACCGAGGTGCTTGCCGTTGAAGTTGAGCGATGCGGCCGAGCTCCACCTTTGAAGGGTCGAGACGTATTGCGACCTGATTGGCAAGAAGTCGTCCCTCCAAGGTCAGCATCGCTATTCCATTCGAATCTGTGTAAAGAAGCTCGATCTGCTCTGTGTCGGCTAAGGATTCAGTCGGAACTCCAAGACTTGTTCTAAGCAATAGTTCCAGCGCTTCGTTTATTTCGAGTTCACCCGTGACATCCTCATGTCCCGCGACGGGGTCGAGGCCATCTCGAACGGAAGAGATATAACGACCCATGTTGAAGGCATTCCATGATCGCCTGGAACCGCGGTGCGAATGTGCTGCGCATCCAAGACCGATATATTCACCTTGCATCCAGTAGTTCCAGTTGTGACGCGAATAATATCCTGGCTTTGCCCAGTTTGAAACCTCGTACCAGTGCATACCCGCATCCAACAGCATTTCGTCGATCAATCTATAGGCGCCGGCCTGGTAATCTTCATCAGGGTGGCGGGATAAGTCTTTCGCCAGCCGCGTGCCCGATTCGACAGTGAGAGCGTAAGCGGAAATGTGGACCGGTGCCGGCGACAATGACAGCACCCTACAAAGGGTGTCCTCCAAAATAGACTCCGACTCCCCCGCAGCCCCATAGATAAGATCAATCGAATAGTTGTCGAACCCGACTTCGCCAATTGCTTCAACCACTGGAAAGATATCGGCCGGGTTGTGGGATCTGCCAAGTGCTTTTAGAACTTGCGGCGAGAAGCTCTGCAACCCGAGGGATATCCGATTGACTCCCGCATCCATATAGATCCGCAGCTTTTCAATATCGGTCGATTCCGGATTGCATTCGACGGTAACTTCCGTTCCGGCTTGATTACCCGCTTCCTCGATAACCCGAGCGATGTGCCGGGCAGGAATGAAAGAAGGAGTGCCGCCGCCAAAATAGATTGAGCCTGGCAACTCCGACCGGTCTCCCGAACGTTTGGCTCGGAGCTCTGATATTAGCGCATCCATATAGCTCTCGATGTGGTCTTCCATGCCTTCCCAGGTCGCAAAGGCGCAGTAGTCGCATCTTGAAACGCAAAACGGTATATGGACATAGAGGCCGGGGGCAGCTGGCACATTCGCCAGCCTATCTCGATCGGCCCTATACAGAGGCGCCACAGCTCGGATTGGCAATGATCGTCAGGTCGTGATCAAAAGGCCAAGCTCGTCGAGCCTTCGGGCCATCTCCTCCGCGGTAAGCTCGAAAAGACATGCCAGCACTTTGAGATCCTCGTGACGAATGGTGATCATGCGGCCATTGAAGTCTTGCCGCTGAACCTGGATCATCGACAGATACCTGCGCAACAGCTCCTTTTCCGCACCTTCCATAAGATTCAGCTTGACAAGGTCGATCGTTACTTTGATGCTTGGTTCGACAATCGGAGTTCTTCGCTCGTCAATAGCATTGACTGCAAAGGATTCGACAATCTCGCGGCCTCCGTTTGGCGAGACGGCGAAATTGACCAAAGGTACGATTGGCGATCTCGGCGACAAGAGCTTTGGCAACAACTGATCCACAGGAACATCGTAGAGTTCTGCAAGCCTTTGGAGCCTGGGCACCGAAATAGACCGCTCGCCGCGCTCGTAAGCTCCTAAAACGCTCGCCTTGAACTCCTGATTGGAGGCGGTCTCCACGGCATGCAGAGACAAGTGCTTTTGCTTACGCACGGAACGAAGCCTCAACCCTACCTTTTGGGCATAGCCCTCTGAAACTTCTTCTTCCTCATTCACAGCCATAGTTCTAGCCTATTATCACTCTGGGTTCAACAATTACAAATGTTGGACACTTTCGGTGATAATGCGAGAAATGTTCCGATTTACAAAAGCCCTGATCGCTTCATAGCCAGCACGCCGGAAACCAACACTGCAGCCGTTTCAGACCGCAGCACATTGTTGCCTAAGGAGTATCTTCGAACGAACAATTCCAGCTCACTGTCTGAAAATCCCCCTTCCGGACCAATTACAACCGGATCACCAACGCTCAAACCGCTTTTGCCACCGTAAGTGCACACCCCGCACTTAGGGTGCGCAGCAACGAAATTCTCAATGCTATCTATTGGCACCAGTTTCGGAAGGAACGGCGACCGGGATTGCATGGCTGCTTCACGAACTACCTCAAGGAGCTTGCCGAATTCATGTCCTCCGGACTCAAGACCGGACCTCCTTATAGAGGAGTGCGTCG
>JAJYFX010000193.1:3083-4956 GCA_021785315.1 Actinomycetes bacterium
GTGCGTCGAATACAGCAGATGCACAGAGTCAACCCCGATTTCGGTCATCTTCTGCAAAGCCCAGCGCGCTCTGTCCAAAGA
This sequence comes from Actinomycetes bacterium, assembly GCA_021785315.1. Next base: position 3,165 of record JAJYFX010000193.1, read on the forward strand.
TGGCAGGCAAAAACCTGCCACTATTTCCGGCAGTGGCCGACTCTCTTCAAAGATTTCGCTCGAGAATTCGATCTGAATCCCGCTTTTGCCCGATCCTTTGTTGCCTCGGAGAATTACTGCGGTCCTCCAGCGGCCCTTCCCGTCACCGACGGTTATGGGATCGCCACTTCTCAACCTGCGAACTGTGCCTAGATGATGCTGGTCAGCTTCGCCAAGCTCAGCCACCAAAAGATCCTCTGCAAGGACATGTGCAATGCCCGACTCCGCAATTGCCGGTTTCGCAGGCAAAGTGGTCATTCAGCTATTTGAACGCCGACTTGATCTTTGAGAAGATACCGTGGTCCCTGTCGGCAACCGCTTCGCCACGAAGATCCGCGATCCTCCTAAATAGCTCATCCTGCTGTTCGTCCAGGTGCTCGGGTATCTCCACCACGATTGTTACCACAAGATCGCCTCGCCTGCCACTTCCACGAACGTCGGGAACTCCCCTGCCGCGCAGTCGGAACTGAGTCCCGGATTGAGTGCCCCCGGGTATGACGAGGTCTTCGACGCCATCCAGCGTCTCGAATTCAAGCGAGGCGCCAAGGACGGCCTGGGTAAGCGGAATTACCAGATCGCATCTGAGTTCGTTGTCCTCCCGCCTAAACCTATGATGGGGCTTGACTCGGATTTGAACATAGAGATCACCCGACAATCCACCGCGCGGACCTGCCGGACCCCGGCCGGCCAGCCTGAGCGTAGATCCGTTGTCAACCCCGGCAGGAACTTCTACAGAATAGGTCCGCTCCTCAGTGCGCCGTCCGTCGCCGCGACAATCTTGGCAAGGGGTGGTAATAATTGTTCCCGCACCGCGACACCTGTCACACGTTGCCGTAGTCACCATTCGGCCCAAAATCGACTGGGCAACTCTCCTGACCTGGCCGGTGCCGCCACAAATCGAACAAGTGCTGGCCGTAGTACCAGGCTTGGCGCCGGATCCAGAACATGTGGAACATTTCACCGGCAACCTTAGAGTAACGTCTTTCTGGACACCAAAAACAGCCTCGGTGAACGACAGATCAATATAAACCTCGGTGTCCGCTCCCCGTTGCGGCCCTTTTTGGGCCTGGCCAGCTCCGCCGCCGAAGGCAGATCCAAAAAATGCTCCAAATATGTCATTGATGCCGGCGCCGAAGGGACCGGCATCGCCCATGCCGCCGCGCAAACCGTCTTCGCCATACGTATCATAGATACGTCGCTTTTCGGGATCTCCCAAAGTCTCATACGCTGTAGTTATCTCTTTGAAGCGATCCTCTAATTCCTTGTCTCCGCCGTTGGCATCAGGGTGCAACTCTCTTGCTAGACGGCGGTAGGCCTTTTTGATTTCATCGTCAGATGCATTCCTCGAGATGCCCAAAAGGCTGTAATAATCGTGTGCCAACTAATCCCTATCCCTCACTCAGCCTCTTTCCAAGCCCCGTACTCACCAAATTCACCGCGGCCAGTACCTTCGGGTAATTCATACGGGTTGGACCAACTAGACCTATAGATCCTAGTTGCTCACCTTCCACTACATATGGGGAAACCACAACAGAGCATTCTGCGAGCGGTTCGATGCCCAACTCTGTGCCAATTGCAACCTTTTGACCTTTGGATAATACATCCCTAATCAGGGATACAACTAAAAAGTGCTGTTCCAGGGTTGCGAGGACTCTCCTGACTGTATCAACTGCATCAAACGCGTTTGCCACCTTTGAAGCACCTTCGATATAGACCGCTTCGGTCTCACCTTGGAACTTCTTCAGATTATCCA
>JAJYFX010000194.1 GCA_021785315.1 Actinomycetes bacterium
GGCCATAAGCTGGCGCAGCACACCGTCGGGACAGTAATTGCGATCGTAAGACTGGACTATGAGTTTCATCTCCCTAGCCTCGTCGAAATAGCGGGCTGAAGCGATAGCTCTCGATATCTCCATGGAAACTGCGATATTTGCCTCCCTGCCTTCGCCCATCGGCTGCATCAGCGCCGAAATTAGCTCTGGCGAGGGCTGCCCGACATCTCTGGCGCCTGTAGTGGAGATCATGGAACATAAAGTCAAAATGCGCTCCGGATGGTCAATCACAGCCTGTTGGGCAATCATGCCGCCCATCGAAACGCCTATCAGATGAGCAGTTTCAATATCGAGGAAATCCAGAAGCCCAACAGCGTCATTAGCCATATCGACAAGGGAGTAAGCGGCGGCGGCGGCATCACCACGCATGCCTGCAAACAGGTCTGGGATTCCAAATGAATCAAACTTTGTTGACAGGCCGCAGTCGCGATTGTCAAAGCGAATTACGAAGAAACCCATTGCGGCAAGTTCGTTACAAATTACCTTAGGCCATGCAATCATCTGGGCGCCAAGACCCATTATCAGCAGAAGCGCCGGGGATTTTGGATCGCCAAACGTGTCAAATTCCAGTTCAATATCGTTGGACTGTGCCGTTGCCATTGATAGTCCCTCCCGCCTTGACCTCAAAGACCGTATGCCAAGCTAATCTGATGCCAATCTATGGGCAAGATGCAAGCTGACCGGGAATTTCACCTGGATTAGTCCGGTACTCAGGTTCCTAAACCAGCCTACAACCAATCTGCCGCTTCATTTTCGATTGCCCAAGCGCAATGTCATGACTGCAAATTCCCATGCGGCGCGAAACACCCAACAGCTCGAATGACTGGCTTTAACTACCTTTGGACTGGTTTTAACGATAGATCTACGAGAATCGTCGTCGTTGGAAACTATGCGGTTTGATGCCGCCGCGAAAGGTACTCCCTGGATACTCTTAAAGCTCTATAGGTGTTTGCCTGGTTCACCTTGTTCGTCATTGATAATTCCGGGCGTCGCCGCTGGCGCGCGGTACCGAAGCCGGGGGCTGGCGCGCATTGCCAAAGAAGCTTCAACCAGAGGTCCTTTCACATGACTATGTCATCCCGGACATCAGGTACAGGCAGGCTGCACAGATCATTGAAAGTGCCACAGTATCCCGTTTATGAGCCTCTCTTTCAGATGAGCACTAAGTGAAATACTCCCGAATTTATCCCTGGACCGGTGTAAAACGCGTTAAGATTCTTTGGTCCACCAAATCAAGCGGCTTCGCAGCTCCTCTAGCGGATGCTCTGTGAGAAATTCCTCTATTAGCGGATCCATCGATGGATCAAGGCAAACCCTCTCTCGGATGGATCTCACCATTTCATCATTTCCCGGATGCGCGAACTGCCTGTCCCTGGCGAAGGTTAGCGACTGGGGCTTGATTCGCAGACTTTCGATGATCTGAACCAGCTGGCTGCCGGTCGGTTCACATGACCGCTCGACATTCCAAAAGTGCTTCCATGCACCTACAGTGCTCGAATGGGGATGACTCTCATGAACCTCAATCACTACGCCGGTAATCGCGGAATCATTTAGTCTCATTATGAATTCGCAAGGGTCGGGAACGTTATACATGACATTTGCACAGATCACGACTCCGGCACGACCCACCTGCTCGCCTACTTCAGGCCATGAGCCCTGCACCAATCGAAGGTTTACGCCAGTCTTGTCCAATTCGACGAACTGTTGCCTGAAGGCGTCCAACATCTCCTGGGACACGTCTACGGCAGTCAGCGATACCAACTCCGGAAGAAGCAATAGAGAGATGCCTCCTGCACCACAGCCAACATCAAGTACGCTCTTGTTTGCCGGCTGAGACGACAAAGACAGCAACTCCCTGATCTTGGTTATAGTGGGAGAGCTTGCGCGAGCTTCTGATGGAGCAAAACTTTCAGGTCTCAGTCTCCATGGCGAGGAACTGGCCTTGCTTAAAATCTCGTCGGGTATCGCCCAACCTTCGAGTGAACGCCGCCACGCTTGGCACAACGCCTTACTATCCATGGATCCAGGTTATAGCCAGCCGCGACCTATATCTGATCGAGCAGACGCGATTTCGCAAGATCATACTCATCTTGGGTGATTGATCCGGCCTGCATGAGATGGGCAAGCTTGGTCAGCTCATCAATTGGAGAGTAGGCCTTTGAGACTCCTTGGATCGATGATCGCCGCGAAATCTGGGAGGTAACAAGCCTGACAATGCGTTCAGGCCTGCGCACATACTGGAAAGTCGTCTTTCCGTGCTCGCCGGAATGGTCAACTTCAAGCAGGCCGTATCCGAGAATCCGACTAGACAGCTTCTGGTTGAACGATAGGTTAGAGATTTGAGATATTGGTATCTCCTGTGAACGGCGCCCAAGCACTCCGCTCACATAGATCAGTCTTTCATTTGAAACGATCAAGCGAGACGCCTTGTATTTCGCGAATCGAAGGCCAAATCGTCCAAGCAGGAATACAACCAGGGCCAGCGGAAATAGGATCGTCCAGGACGGCAGAAATGAAACGAAAATAATTCCCAGGACAGCTCCGGCTACAATGACCGCAACCTCAACAATCGGCTTCATCAGCATGATCCAATGAGGTTTCTGGTCAATTACCAGATCTTCATCTTCGTTTAGCTCGAACTGCCAAAGCGCCATGGCCCAATGCTACCTGATATCCGCGACTGGTCGATTTTACGCAAGCTTGGCAGCGATCGAGCCGGCACTTGCCAGGGCCGACCCATCCGCGCCAGCGGTAACGGGCATATAGGTCTTGCTCTTTTGAGCCTCGTCGACCAAATCGCCGAGAAGCTTTCCAAAAGCAATCTCCGGTGAAATGAAGAGATACTTCGACAACGAACCTGGAATCGTGTTCACCTCGCTCACATAGAGCTCATTTTGGCCGTCCGACAGAAAATCAATCCTAGCTACGCCTCGCAACGGAAGAATGTCGGCGACTATTCGAGCATACTTTTTCACTGAATCGGCGAGAGTTTCCGGAATCACTGCCGGCAGCTCGCGCGGCGCCGCAACCATTCCTTCACCGGCGACGTATTTGTCTACGTAGGTAAGAATCTCCGAACTTGACCCAGTACGAACCGGCTTCTCGATTGCCGATAGCTCAACTTCGGGATAACTTCTTAGGGCGACCTGAAGATCGAAAAGCTCCGGCCTGAAAGGTTCTATCACGGCGCCCTGGCGAAGATGAACATTTGATCGAAGTCTTGCAATGGCCGTATCGAAATCCTCCACGATATCGATTCCGATCGAGGATCCTCCATACCTTGGCTTCACGATGTAAGGTCCTTCAAAACCCGGATGGCCGACGACTTCGCTCAAAAGTTTCCTCGGAAGCGTTGGCACTCCGTGAGCCAAAAGAAGCCCACCGAATGCCAGCTTATCCATGCCGACAGCCGCACCTTTGGATCCTGGGCCCGTATAAGCGATCCCTGCGAGATCCAGCAGTGCCTGTACCGAACCATCTTCCCCGGCACCTCCGTGCAGGCACACGACAACAACGTCTATTTCCAATTCGCGTGCTTTCGAAAACCTGCCACCACCGGCGGCAGCAAACCCGGAATCCAGATTGAACGAGATTCGCCTGGCGCCGGAAGGAATTCCCAGGGAGAAGTCTTTTGCCTCCAGAGAAGCATCGACCTCAAAAAACTCGCCGGTTTTCGCCCAGTAGATGGCGGCCGCCTCATGAGAAGTGACTGCTAGACCCCTAAGCGCCTGAAGACCGGTCAAAATACTTATATCGTGCTCTGGCGAAACTCCACCAAAAAGGACACCGACTCTGGCCATTCGCTTTTCAATCTCCAATTCTTTTAATCAAAGTCCCTTCAACCGCTAAAAAGATTAGACGCACAGCTGCTCGCAGCGAAACGTTCGAAGTGAGTCATTTCCTAAAGAAAATGATCAGGAAGATCGTTTTCGTAAAGCACCGCATCTCCGCTATGAAGATGCTCCTTGACCCATTCAACTGCCTGTTTACGATTCTTGGTAAGCACCACGTTAGGATTCGAGCCTTCTCCGTTGGCGTTGTTGATACCCTGAAGCAAAGCACGCCGGTTGGTGTAGCCAACAACAACAATATCTGTGGCAACCCGGGCAGCAGCGCGCGCAAAAAAAGAATTCTCCTCAAGCTGCTTCTTTCCTAGCTCTATCATCCCCGGAGTGACCACGACGGCACGAGCCGAAGCTGTCTTGCGCCGCTCCAGGGCGCCTAGGGCAAGTCTTGAGCCGGCCGGATTGGAGTTGTAGGTATCATCGAGAACGGTTACACCCTCGGGGCTGACTGAAATGTTCAATCGGTTCTTGGCGACCGGCAGGGTAATCAGCCTTTCAGCAATGCTAGATTCCGATACTCCCAGCTCAAGGCACACCGCCACCGAAGCTGCGACATTGGTTCTCGAAACATCAAGAAACGGCATGGCGCACAAACGCTTCTGGCCTACGTAAATGACCAGATTTCCCTCGTCGTCGTCCTTTACGGCCACATCCGCTTTGATGTCGTTCCCAGACACCATCCATAGGGTTTTCCCCTCGGCGCTCAACTTTCGCGACAAAGGAACCAAATAATGGTTATCGGCATTCAGAACCACCACTGAAGCATCTCTGGTTATTTCCGATTTGGCTTCGACTATGTCGTCCTCACTGCCAAATCGCTCCAAATGCACTGGGCCGATCGAGGTGATCACAGCGATCTCTGGCGGAATCCAGCTGCAGAGATCAGCAATCTCGCCCTTTTTGAAGGTACCCATTTCGGCTATTAGGACCTCAGTTCCCGGCGACAAACCTTCGTTGATCGCCCGTGCCAGACCCGCACGATTGTTGAACGACGCTGGCGATGCAAATGTCGTAAAGCTACTGGATGCGAGATGATTAATGTAAACCTTCGTTGAAGTCTTGCC
>JAJYFX010000195.1 GCA_021785315.1 Actinomycetes bacterium
TCTCGTCAGTGCATTGCGCTGAAAGAATGGTAGCGACAAGAAGCTGAAATGGAGCCTTGAATTGCAGCGCGCATAGATCTCGCGCTGTGCCTGGATATGCCAAGTCCAATCTCTTGATAAGCTCCAGCCTGCGCTGGGTCTCTTTGTTAGCTACTTTCGCCACTACAAACCCAATTCTGCAAATCCTGACTAAATCCTTGGGCTAAACCCGACCTGCATCTTTTTATTATTGGTGCATGCTTTCGCAGTACAGATGCTAGGTAAATTCGCTCCACCCGCAGCTTATCGCCCAACCCGGAGACTGACAGCGGACTTCAAGAGAGGTTCAACCCAAAGAAACAGAATCAGCTCAGGTTACGATATTGACATCTGCTCTAATCGATTGGAGGCGCGTGTCGACAGCTCAAGATCTCCTAATATTCGTTGCGGCATTTGGGGCCGGCGCTGTAAATGCCGTGGCCGGTGGAGGCTCGCTGATTTCCTTTCCTGCCCTGTTAGCCATTGGGCTTTCCCCGATTAGCGCAAATGTGACTAACTCGATTGCGGTTTGGCCTGGTTATGTCGGGAGCGTGGTCCCCTACCGGACGCTTATCCTGGACCAGAAACAAAGGGCACTCAAGATATCCGGCCTAGCGGTCTCAGGGTCAATTCTGGGCACCATAATCCTCCTGGAAGCTCCTCCTCATGTCTTCAAGCTATTGGTCCCCTACCTGATTTTTGCTGCGACTACACTGCTTGTGATTCAAAAGCGGATGCTCGTCTTGTTTACTAAACAAGCAATGACACACCCCAAAGGCTCTCATTTCTCTCTCAATGCTGGCATCTTTCTTGCCTCCGTATATGGCTCATACTTTGGGGCAGGGCTTGGTATCATGCTGCTGGCAATCTTTGCAAGTTTCATCCACGACGACCTGCAGCGTCTCAACGGACTTAAAACCCTGCTCTCATTAGTTATCGCCACGATAGGATCGGCGATTTACGCGATATTCGCGCCGGTATCCTGGATGGCCGTCGCAATCATGGGAGTTTCATCCCTGCTCGGAGGCTACTTTGGTGCAGGATTCGCCCGCAAACTAAGCCCGAAGACATTAAAGATCTCCATCATAATCTTTGGATACGTTATCGGGTTAATCATATTGTTCAAAGGTTGACCTGATCGGGATTCTCATCTGCGTAACCACGGCGAAGCTCGCACATCCCGCATCTCATCGATGCCACGGCTAAGAGCCGGACGCAGGAGAATTCGCCTCACAGCTCGCATACTTTTCCCATCGGCGCAACAACTGCGTTCGGGAATATCCCGACTGTTTTATTCTTCGTAGCCACCCCAGTAGTGAGCGCTCGCGCGAGCGGGAGTCGCCGCGTCTTCGAATCATTTAGGGAGCTGACGGCTTAAATGGAACAGGGGGAGAACCGGAATGTCTCGCAATTCTCCCCCTATCCATGCTAAACTTCATGGACTAGCGAAAGGCATCTTAGAAAATCCGATCAGCCTTTGCAACATTACAGCCACTGGATATTAAGTATTACCATAATTGATTAATCAATACTACCCTCCGTGACTACATTATCACCCAGAGCACATTTGCCACTCACGTGATGATATTGATTGCCTTCCAGCTGATTTTTGATGCTAGTTCACACCTTGAACGATACCGATGGGCAATGACTATTTCGTAACCTCTTTAAAAAGCAATCACAACGTTTGGCTTTTATCAAAACCCAACGGTCATCTGCGCGACAATAAGTGACCGCTCACTAGGCGACCACCCGCGGCGCAAACGGCTGTCACAAGTTCCCTGGTGCCGAACTAGGCATCTAAATAACAACAGAATCGAGGGCGCTGCCACTAACTGTCCCACCCCAAACTCCAGCACCGCTGCGTGGCAGATAACTTTACAGAGCGGTATGGCCGGGACGGGTCACAATCGTCTCATTTTGAATTAGCACGACCAGAGAGTGGCTGGAGGTGCTGGTTGGGTCAGCGCCCGAGCACCGCTGACCGGGAGCAGGGTATTCAGACTCGGAACGGCCCCAGGATTAGTTTCAAGCAGTTTGTCACTGGCACTCATTGGGTACCAGTGACCATTAGCCATATTAAAAGTTATGTGCATACAATCTTTGCCATCATTTATCGAGAGCAGGTTGCCATAGGAGGTCGCGGATATACCTCCTGGAAGATCGATCAGGGGATGGGGGGGATAGTAGACGGTGAAGTTTGCGAAATCATGAACCGCTGCAGAACTCAGACAAGTTGTGTCTGAGCGGGCACATTTCTCCGTTGCCACTATCACGCCGCCTGGGGACAAGGGAGAACCCGTCGAAACCGAACTCTCTGCGCGCCCATTTCCAATGACCACCCACTGGTCTTTTCCAGAAAATCTGAAGCACTCTATCGCACCAAACTGTTGAGTTAGAAGTTGTGCCTGAACTTTGGCGAAGAAGTTAGGCCCGCACATAACGGGAAGTGGGGACTGCTGCGCTTTCAGTGCAACATGACCTGGTTGTATCTGACCCGCATTTACTGTGCTGACCGTCGTTGGGCGATTCTGCAACGAGTTGCACTTACCAGCCGATGTACTGCCAGGACACGATTGGAAGACCGTTACCTTGGCGATCACGCAGGGACTCGAAATCGTCACCCCGTCACTGCACACCAATAAACCTCCAGCCGGCGGTGAATAGAGGATCTCAGATGCTCCAGAAGCGATGGCCTGGTACCGTTGTTCCACGGGACTCTCCGCTGTGAGCTCAAGTGTCTTCGAATCAAGGCTTCTTGCCGAAGCCACCCCGCGTTCTCCAAAGCGCACCATGAGCGTCTGGCCCACTGACATGCGAACAGAGGCCGCAGTTGCAGACGCGAACTCGCCTGAACAACTTCCAGAGGGTAGCGTCTTGTTCGAATTCCCAATTGTAATCTCTGCCGGATAGTCACAGCTTGAGGTATTCGCCTGGCCATTGCCACATGACGCAAATAGGGGGCAAAGAAAGGCAAGCGCCACAATAGCAAAAAGATTCCTCTTTGCAACCATGCGGTTCCCCTCCGAGTCGGACTAGCCGTGAAAAATAAATTCCGACACTGGCTGCCCCGTGCTTAACAGCCAGATCACCAACTAGCTGCCAGATATATTGACACCCTACCAGCTAATTAGCAGCCATGTGGCTACGCTCGCGCCAAGAGTTACAATGCTAACTAGAACTCCGCTAAGATCAAAAGCCTGTCGGAATAGAGGTCAATCAAATCTACACAAGCTGTTTTTAGAGTCGGAGCCCAGTTGGAGAAAACTGACATACTTGTCATTGGAGCAGGAATCATCGGGCTTTCATTGGCTAGAGAGCTCAAACAGAAATGGCCTGATCAAAAAGTCTTGATACTCGAAAAAGAACCCGATGTAGCAATGCATGCAAGCGGACGCAACAGTGGAGTAATTCATGCAGGCTTCTATTATCATCCCGACTCTCTAAAGGCACGCCTAACAAATGCAGGCAACAAACAGCTAATACAGTTCTGCGAAGACCACAAGATCAAAGTCAATCGCTGCGGAAAACTAGTTGTAGCGGCTTCGCCGAAGGACCTGGAGGTCCTTGATGAGCTCTACCGCCGAGGCTCTGCCAACGGAGTGTCTCTCCAAATGGTAAGCGAACAAGAGGCAAGAAAGATAGAGCCTCGGGTTCGAACTTTTGATCGAGCCATCTACTCCCCTGACACATCCGCGGTTGACCCCGTCACGGTCACCCGCAAGATGGCCGAGGAATGTGAACACCTTGGGATCAGCCTGGTTACTGGCGAAAGCTTCCAAGCCGGAGAAGAACAAAGCGCCTCAGTCAGAGTCAGGACCTCTGCAAGGGTCATTTCTGCGGGTCTCCTAATAAATACGGCAGGACTATATGCAGATAAAATTGCCCATGAATTTGGCGCAGGCATGAAATATCAACTGCAGCCATTCAAGGGGCTGTACCTCTATGCGAACGATTCCTTTGGTGAGCTGCACACCCACGTATATCCCGTGCCCGATATGACGAATCCATTTCTTGGGGTTCACTTCACCGTCACGGTTGATGGGAGGATCAAAATCGGACCTACAGCCACGCCAGCACTCTGGCGTGAACAATATGGCTGGCGTGAAGGCTTTTCTTTGGACGAATTCATACAGACCGCAGCCAGCCTAGTCAAACTTTTCAGCAAGCCTAAATCCACAATACGCCGCACAGCTGCGGTCGAAATGTCACGATACGTTCGCTCGCTGCTTATCAAGCAGGCCGCCACTCTGATACCAGGCATTACAACCAGCCAATTCGATAAGTGGGGGAAACCAGGAATTCGAGCCCAGCTGATCGACCGTACAAATATGACCCTCGTGAATGATTTCCTAATTGAAAAGACCCGCAGAACCGTGCATATACTCAATGCCGTATCGCCAGCATTTACGGCGAGTCTCCCGTTTGCCTCGCTCACAGTTGATGAACTGAACTGACGGATCCCCCAATAGTACATCCGGAAGACTTCGGGTGTGTACGACAACGGTGAACCGCAGTGATCACGGCTGCAAATCGTTCGACAATTATGGCAGCACAGATCTGGCTTTTACCCGTCGAGTCATCTGGCTTTTACCGGTCGAGTCAACGGACCTCCTCGCCCGTCTCCGCCGAGACTCTCAGCATGTAATCCCCGTTCAAGCGCGCACCGCCGGTTACACATCCTCATCCATCAACCGTGGTGCACTCCATGCCAATGACCGTTGCTTTTTGATTTTCAGAACCCACAGCTATCCCCGCAGACGCGCAAAGGGGACCAGGATCTCTCCTAGTCCCCTTCAATGAGATAAATTCCGGCGACGCCCTACTCTCCCAGGCAGTTTCCCACCAAGTACCATCGGCGCTGGCAGTCTTAACTTCCGTGTTCGGAATGGGAACGGGTGTGACCCTGCCG
>JAJYFX010000196.1 GCA_021785315.1 Actinomycetes bacterium
CGGAATCGTGTCCGTGGAGACAAAGGGATTCAACCAGGATGGGCTTGAAGTTTGCTATTTCAAACGGAAGGTGATGGTTTGGAAGAGAGAATTTGCACCTGCCCGCCAACGTCCGTACACTGATGCCAACTGGAGTTAAAGATTTCGGTCGCGCCTTGAAGTTGGTGTTGCCAAACTGGGTCACTGGCGATGCCAAGTATTTTTTATAGTTGGCATCCGACGACTTTACTCCTTGCTGGGAAAATTCATTGCCGCAGTTGCTCTTTTTGCGGCTGAGGCTGCCGGTGTGATCAACTTGCAGCTCCTGTTGATGCACGCCGAAGTCCTGTTCGAGTAGGTGGATTATGGGTTCCTTGGATATGTGGCTATGGTAGTGGGTACTCATGGCGAGACTTAAATTTTTTGGAGTCAGAGGGTCGCACCCGACCCCAGGAAAAGATAACTCGAAATTTGGCGGAAACACGTCCTGCGCGGTGCTTTATTCTGACGCCGACGTCGCAGGTGAATTTCCGATAATCCTGGATCTGGGAACTGGTTTGACCTGTTTTGCTGACAGCCAGCCTCTAGATGGTTCGTTTCACGGCGTTGCCTTGCTCACTCATCTTCATTTCGATCACATTCAAGGTCTTCCGTTTTTTACGCCCATCGACCGGAAGAATGCTCGGCTAGTCATTTACGGACCGAATGAGGATGGGGTCTCGTTGGCCGACAGCCTGAATACATTGATTGGCCCTCCGTTTTTTCCGGTAACTCTGGCAGATTTGAGGGGCGACATTGTCGTCGAGAGCATCCTGGTCGAAGAAATCAAACTTGATCAGCCAGGGAGTCCGACAATCTATTCTCGCGCGGTGGATCACACCAACGCGACATTCGGTTTCAGGATTCAAGTTGACGATAGGGTGATCGCGTATGTACCTGATCATCAGGCGCCGCTGGATAACGCAACGGTAAGCGATTCAGTCTTGGAGCTTTGCCATAATGCCGACCTTTTGATACATGACGCGCAGTACACCAGGAAAGAATTCACCGGGAAGCCGCATTGGGGCCATTCGACCTACGACTTCGCATTATCAGTGGCTACCAAGTCTCATGCCAAGACGTTAGCCTTTTTTCATCACGACCCACGACGGTCAGACATTGAGCTGGGGGAGATAGAGGAGAGCTATCGAAATTCTTCGTCGCCAGCCGGCCTACGCATCTTTGCAGCCCGTGAAGGCAAAACTCTGGAAATCTAATAGTTTTGGATAAAAGAGTAAAATTTCTAGGTTGAGGTCGATGAGTGGAAAACGAATTCAGCGTCGAAGATTACAAAAAGGCTGTTGGATCATTTGTAACAGGGATTACGGTTGTCACCGCGGTATCCGGAGAAGGTCCAGTCGGCTTCACCTGCCAAAGTTTCACGTCGCTTTCACTGGATCCCCCAACGATATTAATCTCGGTGGCGCAGACCTCCAGAACATTCTCCACAATTGCTTTGCATAAAAAGTTCTGCGTGAACATCCTTGCTGCAGGGTCGGCTCGTCTTGCTCGCGATTTCGCATTCATGGACCCCAGTATTCGCTTTTCAGCCCATTCCTGGATATCAAGCGCCGCAGGCAACGCAATCCTGGGAGCAGCGATGAGCTGGCTTGACTGTGAACTGGTCCAGTCGGTTGAAGTTGAGGATCACCTCATTGCAATAGGAAGAGTCATATCTGTCGGGCTATCAAACGATAACCTGGAGCCGCTCACCTATTTCAAGGGTTTATTTGGCGAATTTGTTCAGCTTCAGAATCTCTAACAGGTAGCAATTTCTTTTCCTGCCCCTCTGGCGGGATTGTCAACTCGGGAAAAGAGGCTGATGTCACGGGTGGTCAAAAGCTGCTCAATAGATAGGTCTCCACCCAGATCGCCGACGGACGGAAGTATTTGAGATGATCTAAGGAAGACCCATTCCCCCGTTTGTTCCGGGCGCCGGCTAGAGACTTCGAGGCCGCCGGCAGGTGCGCCTTGCTCTATCCTTGTAAGATCTCTGCGAAGACTGTCAGTTTGCGCAACTGGATGAGGTTGAATATGGCGAAAATATACGAATCTGATCGGATAGCCGATGTAATGATCGTGGAACCGCAATCGTTTTCGGACGAACGAGGGCGTTTTCTTGAAAGCTACCGGAGGTCGTGGTTTCCGCTAGGTCGTGAAATGGTCCAGTCGTCTAGATCGGATAAGACGGCAGGTTCGCTGGTCGGATTGCACTACCACTTCCACCAAGCTGACTACTGGTATGTGGTGAGCGGCAGAGCCCAGGTAGTTCTTCATGATTTGCGCCTGGGATCAACTACCGAGGGTAAAACTCTGGAGATGGAGGCAGGGGATAACAGTGGAATTGGAATATTCATTCCCCCCGGTGTTGCACATGGCTTTGCGGCTATAACCGATATGACCCTAACTTATCTCGTAGACAGCTACTACAATCCATCGGATGAGCTTGGAGTGGCTTGGAATGATCCCGAAATTGGTGCAAACTGGATCGTGGAGTCTCCCGTATATTCACAACGCGATGCAGGCAATCCTTTAAGAAAAGATATCGCAGAGTATTTTCTGCCACGTGCAGTAATGCGAACCTGATCAGATACCATTTAATGCGAGGATTAATTAGGAGCGACTTAGCGTCTTCTAGGAGAATTCTTACTAACTGCCAAATATTGTGAATAACGGGGCCTTATTGTTGTACTTGCTCTAGCGACGCTAAGTCCGGAGGTAAGAGTTGGCTTTATTAGTTTTGGCATTTTTTGCGCTAATTATTTTAAGCTTTCTTGGAGCGAAATTCTCTTCTAAAGTTCGATCTGAAAGAAAATCCATTGCGAGTTTCCATGAGCAGATGGGTCAGCTATCTGGTGTGGTCAAGCCGGAGAGCCGCGCGGAAGATGCCACTTCGCTAGCAAATAACGAACTGTTTGCCCCTGCTCCGTCTCACGTTAGAGTGCTAGGGAAAGCCAGCACTTCCAAATCCGCAGGTACTGGCAAGAGACGCAGCTACAGGGTAGGAGCGGCCAATGCTGCCAACGGGCATGGTAGCCGATCGCCAGCACGACGTGGAACGGCTAGCTCTTCGTCCGGTCAAGCAAGGCCGGAGTCGATCCTAAGTACAGAATCCAAAGCTTCGCTTCATGAACTCAATACTGCAAAGAATGATGTCGCTCCCCAGGTTGATCCTGGGATCGAAGTGGCTTCGCCTGGACGGCGGACCCGGCTAAGCTCAAGCACTCGGTCAGCTGGATCCGTATTGCACACCTAGGTCCTGCACTTTGACGATAACGCCCTGGACGCCGCCGGCGAGAAAGTGGTCTTAGGCCCCGTTTTGGGATCTCGGAGGTTGAGCGCCAAAATTCTAGCGGTTGCCTCAGTCGTGACACTCGTGGGACTTGGCATGGTAGTAGTCGCTCTTAATGCCACTCGTGCCTCGGACTCAACAAGCAGGAGCCCGAATGTCACTGCTGTCCAGCATCCTACGGGCAAATCCAAGTCTGCTACAGCGACAACTGAGCCTCGCTCGTCTCGACCCGGTCCATTGACGCCTACATCGGCAGACAGTACCGGCTCTACCTATTTCCTCAGTTCGTTACCAATTACGTTGGCCGTAAGCGCATCAGCCCCGGCCTGGCTGGAGGAATCTGTGTCTCCTGGTTCGAAGATTTTGTGGCAAGGCATAGTCCCTGCCGGAGGGAGCAAGACTTTGACCCTGAACAGTTCCATGTGGATCCGCACGGGAAATGTCGGAGTTCTTACAATGGTTGCCAATGGACAGCCTGTGAGTTTCTCCGCGGCTCCTGGCGTGTATGAGTTCACTTTCAGGCAGGGAGTCAAGGCGTAGCGCGTTTGGCGGGAGCTTGCCGTTTCCGGCAGTCACCGACGCACTCATTCAGGATAACTTCTATTTTGGCCTGGTTTCTTTATCATGCGGATCATCGAGTCAACGGCGCGCAATGGAGTCACAAAGGCTAGATCCAGCTTGCCGGATTTATTTTCTCCGCGTGACCGGGAGATCGTCCATCAGCTTCCAGTTCCTCCAGCCCGATCGTTTCATAATTTGCCGTCGTGATCCGAGGGTGCATCCAGTTGGCTTCTTTTACCGGTTGGCCGCCCGCGATTCATGGTGCTTCATGTCAGAGGTGTCATTTCTCGGAGCTTTGGCCCAAGCGCTAGGCGAGTCCTAGCGCTGAGAGCAAAAACGCGTAGACGAATGCCTCGTCGCGCCATGCGTCGTACCTGCCGGAGGGGCCCTGGTGGCCGGCTCCCATCTCAGTTTTGAGGATCACCCTTGGATCGATCGTTTTAACCCTTAGCCTTTGCACCCATTTAGCGGGTTCCCAATAGGAAACTCTGGGGTCGTTCAGGCCAGCTGTTACCAGCATGAAGGGATATTGGGTTTGAGCTACGTTTTCGTAGGGAGTGTACGATTTCATTAATTCATAAATGGATTTATCCGTCACTGGGTTACCCCATTCTTCCCACTCGAATGTGGTTAGGGGCAGGGAAGGATCAAGTATGGTGGTCAAGCAGTCTACAAAGGGAACCTCGGCCACGATTACTTTATACAGTTCCGGCGCCATATTTGCTATCGTACCCATAAGCATTCCGCCGGCGCTTCCGCCTCTGGCCGCAATTTTTGACCGTTCAGCCCATCCGGATTCGATCAAGGCCTGGGTACAATCTATAAAGTCAGTGAAGGTGTGGGTTTTACGATCAAGCTTTCCATCCGTGTACCAGGCCCTTCCCATTTTGCCTCCTCCGCGTACATGGGCAAAGGCGAATAGCATTCCCCGGTCCAAAAGACTCAAGCGCGCCGAGGAAAATGCCGGATCAATGGAATGTTCGTATGAACCGTAGCCGTAAATGAGCGCGGGATAACCAATTTCGCTTGCCTGCAAGTCAGACCTGCACACA
>JAJYFX010000197.1 GCA_021785315.1 Actinomycetes bacterium
GGAGTAAAGGTCGAAATAGGAGAAGGCCGGCTCGAAGTAGTTACAGACGGCCGGTTACAGAAATTTGTTCCTTTCTTGGATGAAATAACCTTCAATGCCAGCAATGCATTTAGCCAGGGCCAGGAGATCCTTTACGTAACGGAAAGGGCAGTATTCAAACTTGCTGCCACTGGCGTCGAGCTGACGGAGATAGCGCCCGGTATCGATCTCGAGAGAGATCTGCTATCTCGTATGGGATTTCGACCAGCCGTTTCCTCAAACCTGAAACTGATGGACAGCCGCTTGTTTCGCGACGAGCCCATGGGAATTGATTCGGAGTGGCTCGGACGTGTTGGATAGAGCCAATGGCTTTCGGCACAATATCGCGGCAGCGGGACTCATTCGCCAGATGTGCAAAGGAGCTGCCTCAAGTTTTGCCAGACGGCCTAGGGATAAGGAGCAGGGATGATGTCAGTAGTACCATTTCAAATTGGCGAAACGGTTTCGTTTACAAAAACGATTAGCGAGTCCGATGTCTATCTTTTCGCAGGAATCACCGGAGATTTCAGCCGAATGCACACAGACGAGGCGTTTATGGCTGCTACGCCGTTCAAGCACCGGATCGTCCACGGTGTTCTTACATTCGCTCTTGGCTCCACGGCATCGACAATGATTCAGGTCAAGGCCAACGCAAATGTTCCGAGTTTGTCGTACGGCTATGATCGGCTTCGTTTTCTCCACCCTGTGTATTTCGGTGATACCGTAACCGCCAACTACACCATTGAGTCGATCGATGAGGCAAATTTCAAGTCGTTCGCGAAGATTGAGATTTTCAATCAGCATCGAGAGCTTTGCGTAGTGGCAACCCACATTCTCAAGTTCATTCCCTGATTGGAGGCGCGGTGAAAATCGGTTTTTGCACCAACCTTCTCAATCGCTCGTCTCAGGGCGTCGGAGACGAATGGCTTGCGGCCGGCAAGAGTGCGGGATTTGACTACGTGGAGCTGCCACTCACCCAAGTGAACGCTCTCGGGTCCCGGGAATTCGCCGACTTGAACGCCAAACTTGGTGACATGGGGCTTCCCTGCGAGGCGTGCAACAATTTTTTCCCTCCCGAGATTCGTCTTACCGGCGATTCGTTCAGCTTTGAGCGAATTCGCGCTTACCTTGGGGAGGCTCTGGATCGGGCCGCCGCACTTGGTGTCGGTATTATTGTGCTGGGAAGCCCAAAGTCAAAGAATCTTGAACCGGGTTTTCCGCTTGGGACGGCCAAGAATCAGCTTGTGTCATCGCTACAGGTCATAAGCGACGTGGCCTCTCCCTTGGGAATTACGGTCGTTCTCGAGCCACTGGCAAAGGAGGAGGCCAACTTTATAAACACCGGATCCGAGGCGCTTGATATCGTAGATTTGGTCGGGAGGCACAATGTTATGGTTCTTATCGACTTTTACCATCTAAGCGTCGAGGGAGAGAACCCCGAGATTGTCACCAGAGCCTCCGATCGGCTTCGTCACGTTCATATATCAGATCCTCCGGAAAGGCTTTATCCGGTAAATCCCAAGCCGGGCTTAGAGGCATTCCTCAGCAAGCTGGCCTCCGTTGGGTACCGCCACAGAATAAGTATCGAGGCGTTTTCAGAATCATTTTCCAAAGACGCAGAGCTTGGGCTCGGTGCGCTGAGACGGCTAATCGGATCCATAAGACCTGATTCGAATTTGCCGTGATATGCATGGCCAGGAAACGAGGTCAGCAATTAATGCGCGATCATTCAAAAGGACTTCATTGTTGTGGTGATCGTCAGGTTGCGCCATGGTAACGCTTGAAAAGCGTAGCGGCGGCAGTGAGTTAGTTCGTTGAAGCCACGTCAACTCCTTCTCCTCCTTGTCTGCGGCGCGATTTTCGGGTCCACCTATGTGCTAATCGTTGGAGTTATCGGCCCGATTGGGGCTGTCGCGGTGGTGGCGGCGAGAACCTTCGTTGCGGCGTCCGTACTGGCAATCGTTTGCAAAGCCAAGAAGGTTCCCAGCCTCAGTGTGGAATTGCGTCACATATTGGTTTTTGGCGTAGCATCAGGAACCACTACCTACATAATCCTGACGCTGTCGACTCAGCTGACAGACGCTGGCACGGCTGCCGTAGTCAACTCCACAATGCCGATGTTTACTCTTGTAATCGCTGTAGCGCTAGGTCTGGCCAAAGCTACGCGCAAAGGGTGGTTGGGACTGGCGATATGCATTGTGGGAGTAGCGATCGTGGCTCAGCAGCGCGCGGCTCACTTGAGCTTGGGATTTATCGTGGGAATCTTTTCCGGGCTTCTGGGGACGGCAAGCTACGCTTATTCGGCGGTCTATGCCGGAAAGCACTTTGCCGGCGAGCCTGTGCTAAGAGTCGCACTTAGCCAGCAGCTTGTTTCGTTCATAACTGTCCTCCCATTGCTGTTGATTTTCCCGCCGAGATCCATGCCGTCGCTAGGCCAGGGCGCTTACCTCCTGGCGCTCGGAATTGTGAGCACCGCGCTGGCTCAGGTTCTGTTCTTCTTGCTGATTTCTCAGGTTGGGGCTGTGAGAAGCTCATACGTAAACTACCTTGTCCCGATGTTTGGGGTGCTGTGGGGTTGGATGTTCCTAGGAGAGCCGGTGTCTCCTTTGAGCTATTTAGGAATAGCTGCGGTCATTGCCGGACTTTGGATGTTGCTCACTCCCAAAAAGGAGTTGGGAACTCCTGAAATCAAGGTCTCTTAGACTTTGTGAAGCTTGGTTGTTCATTCATGGCTTTGGACTGCGCGCGGCTGCCAATTACGGCTCAGTCAGCCAGCCGGAATCTAGATGGAGTCGAATATGCGAATTGCGATAGTTGGAGCTGGTTCCCTCGGCAGCGTTTTCGGTGGGGTTCTTGCTTCGGGTGGGTCAGAGGTATTTCTTATAAGTAGAAACCAGGCATACATAGATCAGGTAAGCCAAAGCGGCTTGATTTTGCTGGACGACTCCAAAGAGAAGGTGACTTTTCCCAAGGTAACCTCGGATCCCTCCTCGGTCGGTCTGGTCGACCTGGTTATAGTGCTGGTGAAATCTTTTGATACCCTCGAGGCGATGGAGAGCGCTTCGGTTTTGGTTGGGCCGTCTACAACTGTTTTATCGCTGCAAAACGGGTTAGGAAATGAGGAGATCCTGGCGGGGCTTTTCGGCGCCGCGAGGATTTTGTATGGCAGGACATTTGTTGGCGGGGATGCCGTCTCTCTGGGTACGGTTACCGCTGGTTTGAAAGGGAAGCTCACAATCATAGGAGAACCCGACGGTAGCGTGTCAGCCCGGGTGGATGAAATTGCCCGCGTCTTCACCTCTGGCGGCTTCCTGACCGAAATCAGTGACAATACTGCTGGCCTCATGTGGAACAAGCTGTTGGTAAATGCCGCGACAGGCGCACTTGCTGGCCTCACCAGACTCACCTATGGGTACTTGTATCAACTTCCCGTGTTGGCCGAGACTGCGAAAGCCGCGGTAAATGAAGGGTTGGCTGTCGCTAGGGCCAAGGGCGTGAAGCTCATATGTGAAGACGCTGAAGAAATCTGGCTGAGCGCGGGCCGCGGTCAGGCTGCATCATTTAGGACATCGATTTTCCAAAGTCTTGACCGAAAGTCGAGAACCGAGATTGATTTCATAAATGGGGCATTAATTCGCATAGGCGAAGAAGTTGGCGTGGCTACGCCGGTAAACCGGACTTTGGTCGCATGTGTCAAAGGTCTGGAATATTCTGCGCGAGTGGAATAGGCAAAGGGGCCGAAGACTAGTGGCAAACGCGCCTGCCTCTTGATTTTCCGAAAATATTAGACAAAGATTTATTTAGGTTCTGTGCCAAGCGCAACTTGGCGGGCGGATGTCAGCATCGCACTTTGGTGCGCGATGCTAGAAATTAGTCCTAGCCGCTTCTCGGGTTATCCCCATTCTAGATTACGAGCACTGGGGATGTCTCTGATTGCGTCGGGCTTTCTTTTGATGGTTGATCTGGTTGCAGGGTCAGTCTTGGCCTGGAAGACAGTTTCATACTCTTCCGGAAGGATCATGATTTCAGCTGGCTTGAAAGGCCGCTTTCGGTTTCTTTTTTTAGCGTGGCTTTGCCTGTCGATCGGTTTGACTGCTTGGTGTTTTGCCGCGGGAGCGGGAGGCTTGGCGGCGGCGTTGCCGGTAGAAATGGGGCTGTTTCCGCCCTTGGCCGCCGTGGATATTAGGACGCGCAAAGTTCCCACGCTCGTCGTGGCTTCTGGTTCCGTCTCCTCCGTGGTTTCTATTTTGATTAGCGGAGGAGCAGGCCAGCTGCCAAAGGCGATGCTGGCGACGCTGCTAATTGCCTCTCCAATGATTCTTTCCAATCTCTTTCGTGCCGGCTCTGTAGGTCAGGGAGATATCAGGCTGTCGGGATATCTTGGTCCACTGGTAAGCATGTCCAGACCTGCAGCGGAGGCGCTCGTCGTCGTGATGATTGCGTGCATGCTCGCGATTGCAACCGTAGTAACTCTCCGGCTTTTCTTTTCTCGGCGTGTCAAGACTATCCCTCTTGTACCTTTTCTGCTTTTGGCGATCGCGCTGGTGCAAATCTCGCCACCTGGTCTTGCGGTTATCTAGTGGGTTGCGATCAAACCTGACGGGAGCTGAAGTCGATTAGAGTCATACCATGCTCAGATTCTTTACGGCCGGTGAATCGCACGGCAAAGGCCTAGTGGTTATTGTTGAAGGACTTCCAGCAGGCTTGGAAATCCGGAAAGAGGAGATTCAAAGCGAGCTGGCGAGGAGACGCCTGGGTTACGGCCGCGGGCCTCGGATGAAATTTGAAGCTGACGAGCTGACCCTCATCGCCGGAATCAGACATGGACGAACTTTAGGATCGCCTGTTGCATTGGAAATTGCGAACACGGAATGGCCCAAATGGGAACAGGAGATGT
>JAJYFX010000005.1 GCA_021785315.1 Actinomycetes bacterium
CCCGGAAAAGTCCGATTTAACTTTGCGTGCTCTCATCAAAAGCGAGGTCATTTCATTGCACTAGCGCGGATGTTGACTCAGTCGTAACAGAATAAATCAGCAAGCCGTACAAATCTATTTATCGTGACCCAGCCGCTGCCATGCCAAAACCCTATTTTGACAGAAGGTTACGATCCCCATCCCGATCAAGACCATTGCAACCATAATGATGATTCCGGAAAACAGCCCTGCGGAATCAAACTGCTGGGTGGCCTGCAACACGAAGTAGCCGACCCCTCTATCCGCGGCAATGAATTCACCAACTATGACTCCGATCATCGCGAATGGCACGCATGCCTTAAGGCCTGCAAAGATCGGGATAGACAGGGAGGGAAGTACTACTTTTCTTGCGACATAGCCTCGTTTTGCACCCATAACCTGGAACAGCTTTACCAGCATCGGCGAAATTCCCAACATTCCCATGTAAACGTTGTAGTACATGACAAAAAAGACGATCATGCTTGCCTGGGCAACCTTGGACCAAATTCCAAGTCCGAACCATAGGAGAAACAGGGGGGCCAACGCAATCTTGGGTATGCCGTTTATCCCGGCGATAATTGGTTCAAACACGCTAGACACATATTTGAGTGATCCCATCAATACGCCAACCAAAATTCCAAATACCACTCCGATCGCATAGCCAAGTACCAGCTCCTGGGTGGTGGTGAGGATATCGTTCCACATTGTCTTGGTTTGGATTAGGGTGATCGTGTCGCTGGCCACGCCTGTAGGGGAGCTGATCAGATAATCAGGAATGACGTTTCCGCTGATCGCCTGCCAAATGCCTAGCATTAGCAATATTGCCACTACCTGGCCAATCGATACCTTCAGTCTCCACTTCCGGTCCCGACTTGATTTGCTAACAGTCTTAGGTGCAACGATTTCTCCGTCGAGTGCTACTGCAGCCGACTTGACCTGCGTTCGAGTACTCATTTCTTTGTTCCCCCCGGGACGTGTGCTGTATTGCCAATCGGCTACCTGTCTGTCGCAACAAAGGACTCTTATTTGAGATGCTATCCCTTAATAGAGTTCTAATGCCGTACAGGTCAAAATGTCCCCTCCGACATGTTGACGCTGGTTTTACCACATTTGGTGTTTGATACTAAGCTCCTTGGATTCTCGAATTCTCAGACCAACTCTCCAAGATTGTTATCAACTCCGGGCTCTAGGTAAGACCAGATCTTGGTGTGCAACTCTACGAAATCGCTGGAAGCAGCAAGATGTCTGATCTCCCGCGGCCGCGGCAGTGTTATGGGTATCCTGGCCCTGACCCCGCCAGGTTGGCCGTTGATAACCACGACGGTATCGCCAAGTGCAATAGCTTCGACTAAATCGTGCGTGATGAAGAGAATGGTTTTTCGCCTCGTTTGCCAAAGGCCAAGGAGGGTTTCCTGCAGAATTGTTCGAGTAATTGCATCAAGCGGGCCAAACGGCTCATCCATGTAGATCATTGCGGGATCGTAGGCCATAGTTCTTGCTATCGAACACCGCTTTTGCATTCCTCCCGAAAGTTGGCCCGGGTAAAAGTCGAGGAATTTGCCAAGCCCCACAGCTTCGGCCCACTCCTTGGCCGTAGCCCGGCGCTCTGACTTCGGTATCCCGCGGATCTCCAGAGGAGTCATAATGTTTTCGAGGACAGTCGACCATGGAAGAAGATTGGCGTCCTGCGTTATGTATCCGACATCGCTCGAGACTATTCCCTCGATCTTTTTGCCACCATGGAAGATTTCTCCCCCAGATATTGGTACGAGGCCTAGGGCAAGGTTCAACAGGGTACTTTTCCCACAACCACTCGGTCCAACAACGACACAGAATTCGTCGTCTTCAACTGTGAACGACACGTCTTGGAGAACGCTTACTTCCTGGCCCCCCGGTGTCTCGAAGCGCTTGGATACGTTTCGAAATTCCAGCAAAGGTATAGCCTCCTAAACAGAAATTATCAATAACGGAAACTAGTTCCAGTCATACATTACTACCAACGTATATCTTTAATACTTGGCTAAGTCGAATCACGTGGAGTTTCTACTTTACAACTGGTAATTCCAACAGGGGAAGTTATGGTGCAGCCCCTCCTGTCAGCGCGTTTGTCGAGGTACAACCCATTTAACTCATGGATATCACTGTGTAATAGCGGCGAAGTTTATGTGAAAATTTCGAGGAATTCGCTCGGTTGAACACTTTTCGCAAGGCAAGTTGTGCTATAAATTCGGCATGCAATTAGATCGGTAAGCGTCTAATGTGCATTTTCCAATCAGGGGGGGGAAATATATGTTAGCCAGTAAAAAGGCAGCTTTAGCTTCTTTTTTGCTTATTGGAACGGTGCTTGCCGCATGTGGTTCTAGTTCGTCGAGCTCGTCATCCGCAGCGACGACGGCAGCTACGACGACATCGACTGCGGCACCTACGTCAATAACAATTGCTTTGCCGGTATCTGAGCCAGTTCAGTCGCCGGTTTATCTAGCCCAACAGGCAGGCTACTTCAAGAAGCAGGGACTGGATGTCAAGATAGTCGTACTTTCGGGCGACGTTATTGTCAACTCGGCCCTTGTGTCTAACAGCGTGCAATTCACATCTGTCAATGCGGTATCGCTGCTTACTGCTGCGTCAAAGGGGATTCCGCTTCAGATGGCGTGCATGGAATATAATGGACCGGAATGGGCGTTAGCTGTGACAAACCAGATTGCAAGCACCAGCAAGCTCAGTTCAAGCAGCACCCCGCTCCAAGTGCTCCAGGCTCTTAAGGGTGACAAGGTCGCCGCTGTAGGTGGAGCTGCAGCTGCTCCAGGTGTAATGCTCTCCGGCCTGCTTTCGCATTATGGACTCCCAGCCAACTGGCTGACCATCTTTTCGGTTGGAAGTAGCGCAGCTTTGGTTTCATCTCTTCAGCACAATGAGGTGCAAGGCATCTTCGATACCCAGCCGATACCAGCGTCTGCGCAAGAGCTGAATGCTGGCAAGGTTGTGTTTGACACCACCGAGATATCTCAGCTCGCAGCAGTTCCATGGGAGGGTATTCTCGCGGCCAAGTCTTACATAACGGCTCATCCACAGACCGTCAAAGCTGTGTGCAGTGCGATTGCTCAAGCGGACAATTACCTGATCAGCAATCCAACTGCTGCCACCACTGCGCTGCAGGCGACCTTCTCTAAGCTCAGTCCAACTTTGCTCACAAGCGCATTGGAGAGTTACAAATGGGCAAAGGATGCGAATATGACCGCTCAGCAATGGACAAATGGACTAGCGGCTCTTGAGAGCTTCCATCTCTTGAAAGCTCAGATTTCTCCGACGCTACTGTCCTCCTCGTACACCTTGAGCTATCTGCCGCCTACGGGCTAGGCGCCGGATTTGGGTCGAGCGGGTTCCCTGTCACAGGGGAGCTTTCGTCTTGATTTCTTGAGGCAAACAGGGTGAGGGTCGGCTTTAGGCCGACCCTCACATATCTTTGGCTGCAGCTCATTGAAAATTTTGGAAAAGGCATTTCGTGGTTCCGAGGGTGTGATGAAATTGGATGATGGGCCGTCCTTGGTGCGGCAAGTGGGCATCGGCCTGCTCCAGCCATCGTGATAAGCGGCAGATCCAGCACGTGCCGAATCCTTTGCGCCCAAGTGTCAACGGAATGCCAAAGATTGGCACTCTAGAACCTAATTAATGCGGCGCAAAGCAGCGTTTGACGACCTACTTTCGGAGTTGGAAGCGGTGCGGTAGCCCATTTCGTAAAGATGATTCGGTAAATAGCGGCCCTACTTCCCGGGGCGGCAGGCGGAGGCAGGCCTTGGTTTGGGAACACGTCATGGGTTTGCTGAGCCAAGTGCGGGAGTCCTTGTGAGCTTGGGTGGCCTCAGCCAAGGAGTTGCAATCATCATTACTCCTAGGCTTATTACAAAGAGGATTCCTGGAACTGCGATGACCCAGGGGACCGGGAAGAAGAGAGTCAGCCAGCCCCAGAGCAGCGCAAACGAAGACATGGTGGAGCCGACAAGAATGTTTGAGAAAGCTGCAACCCGGCCACGCATTTCGGGGGCCGCCGTGCCCTGCAGCAATGCCAGATAAAGCGCCATGAATGCCGATTGACTCGCTCCAACGAGGACCGCTCCCGCCAGCGCGAGCGGTGAGCTCCGAGCGGCTCCTAGGACGACAAGGGACAGGCCGCTCACCACGCCAGTGAAAGCCAGCATGAATTTCAGATCAAGCCAGCGGGCAAAGACGATTACCAGTAGCGCGCCGATAATCGCTCCAATGCCCACAGCCACAAGCAGAGTGCCGTAAAGTCCGCTGCTTCCCAGAAGATCTGATTGAGCAAGCTTAGGTAGGGTGCCAGTATACGCCATTGTGAGTCCGCAATGAAGTCCAACTAATACCAGTAGCGCGCCGACCAGTCGCTGCTTGGAAGAGACGTAAACGAGAGCTTCCTTTAGCGGGTTGTAAATGCCGCGCTGCGTGGAGAGGCCCCGAGGAACGTGCTTTCTAAGACTGATTGAAAGTGCACAGGCAATTCCATAGCAGACGCCGCTGAGGATGTATACCGGAGTCGGTCCGAAGCGAACAAGCAAGGGTGTCGCGATTGCTGGCCCAAGAAATTCAGATCCTTGCTGGGCAACCCGAATCATTGCTCCTCCGTTGACCATGCGTCGAACACCGATGACAGCCGGCGTCAAAGATGCCCACGCTGGGTTTTGAATCGCGTTACCTATCCCGACTCCAGCCGTCGTCGCCACAAGAAGTCCGAGGCTGAGGTGACCAAAATAGAGAAACACAGCAGCCAGAAGAGCAGATATCATGGCGATTGTTTGACCGATAGCCATCTGTGTCGCTTTGTTTACGCGGTCCGCTGCGGCGCCTGCGACCGGACCTACGAATGCCACTGGAATCAGAATACAAAAGGCAATAATGCTTGACCAAAATGCGGATCGGCTGATTTTATAAGCTTCCCAACCAGCTACAACGATGAGGCTGAATCGGCCTGAATTCCCGCTGAGTACGCTTGTCCAAATCCGACCGAAACCGAATACCTTGAAAGCGGCAAACATTGAGACGTCCTGTTCGACTTCTCCAATGATCGCCTCTCGTGGCGTTGGGGCGGTATCTTTACTATCGGGCACTTGGGATGGGTACTTTTCTTTCTGAGCAGAGACTATCGAGCAATTACAGGTCTTATGACATCAATGTGAATGAAGCTAGTCCTGCTGAAAAAATTGTTGTCAATCTGCTCCGTATCACTATTTCAAGAGATGTTACCACCGAAGACCTTGTTGATTTTGAAACCTCCACACGGCAATTTCGAAAATGGATGGGACGGAAACTTTTGAAGGAGGCCGTTGTCGCAGAAAAAGGGCAGGGTACGCCAGCCTGGCTGTTACTCGCGAGATGAGCACCACATGTAGCCGTCCCTGCGTTTTCGCCCACAAATGTCTTATGTGGTTTGCCCGTTTGTTCATTTGGCATCAGTAAATGGATTCGTACTGTGCCGGCAGCGCGATTGTCAAGAGGGCATACCTTTTTCGCTAAATAATTAAGAATAGATGCATTCATGCTGCGATCTGTTAATTGCGCTATCGGCAAATTGTTCGCGGGTACGCCCATTCCGATTCCGAATGAGCTATTTGTCCGAGTTTTTCGTTGCTGGAATTGATTTAGCCGGTCTCAGGCTGTTTTTTGCAATATCTTCAATCTGGAGTCAGGTCTCCGGCTGGAGAGATTGTGTTGTAGGCCGCTACGGCTTACGTTCAATGGCGAAAAGTCATTCCCGAGCGCGAAGGGATATCCCGAACTGGACCAAATCACAAATACTGCGGTTTGGGGGCTTCGATACGGTCAAGCGAGGAGGATAGCTGGCCGAAACGCTCAGCGCGTGACTGCCAGTCAGAATAAGCTTGAATGATCTCGTCCTGGCTGCGGGCTACGAAGTTCCACCACATCAGAGGTTTAGATGGAAATGGTGCGCCCCCTATAAGAAGAAAAGTGGTTGGCTCGTGGGCCGTCAACGGCAGTTCATCTCTGTCGGCACCGAAATAGGCTAGATTTCCGGGGGTGATTATTTGGGATTGGAACCCGACCATGCCCTGTAACACGATTAACCCGTATTCAAAGTCCTTTCGAAGTTCGAAGATACTAGAGCCGATTCCAAGCGACGCTTCGATCCCAACGATTGGAGTGTCGGTTCGGGCGCTCGAGGAGGCTCCTCCAAAACTTCCCAGGAAAACCTTCGCTGACACGTTGTCAAAAGTAGCTTCCGGAATCGCATCATGATGTTCGAAGGAGGGTGCATCATTGCGCGTTGCATCCGGTTGGGCCACCCAAAGCTGGATTCCATGCATGCGGGGAATGTTCCGTCCTGAGAATTCTTCGGAATGGGTAACTCCCTGGCCGGCGGTCATTAGGTTAAGCTGCCCGGGACGAATTGGTTGTTCGGACCCAAGACTGTCTCGATGAACTATTTCACCCTCAATGAGCCAGGTCGCGGTTTGCAGTCCGATGTGAGGATGGGGTCCGACTTCCATCCCCCGTTTTCCATTGAGAGTTTCCGGCCCAAAGTGGTCAGCGAAACACCAGGCGCCTATGGTTCTTCTTTGTCTCTTAGGCAAAGCGCGTCTCACCTGCGTATTGCCGACCATAGCAACTCGGGATGGATAAAGCTCAAACGATGGCTGTAAAGCTGGTTCTGTTTTCTCCTCGATACTTGCCGCGAATTCGGCTTGCGATATCGGTCCACTCATTCTTTTAACGCTATCAAGTACCACGGAGAGTTGAACGTGGTTAAGCGCGCAAAAGTGATATGTTCAAGAAATGTCGCAGGAAATAGATGATTCAAAGCATGGCATTCCTGTTGGCAGGAGGGTCTTCCTCGGCGTTGCGGGCTTGGGATTGCTGGGCATTGTATTTGGCTCGCGGGTTCAAAGAGCAGTTGGCGAAACGGTAGGCACGGGTCTTGGAGGGCTACTCCCAGGAGGAAACCGCTTTAGAATCTACAGCATAACTGGTTCGTTCCCAAACATTGGGACCAGCGACTACCGACTGAAAGTATCCGGTTTGGTCGAGAATCCAATGACCCTCACCTTCGAAGATCTCAAAGCAATGCCGCCTGTCCATCTGGTAAAAGATTTTCAATGCGTGACTGGATGGAGGGTGCCGCAGGTGCACTGGGAGGGGGTCAGACTTTCTGATGTGATTGACGCTGCCGGAGTAAACAGCCAGGCGAAAGGCGTCGAATTCAGCTCATTTGACGGTGCAGACACGGAGAGCCTAACGCTCAGCCAGGCGCGTCGTTCGGATGTAATTATTGCTTATCGTATGCTTGGAGGTCCTATTTCGTCGTCTCACGGAGGTCCTGTGAGGTTATATGTGGCGCCGATGTATGGCTACAAATCACTCAAGTGGCTTTCTGAGATCCGGCTGGTGGAGAAGGTGTCCCTTGGTTATTGGGAGCAGAATGGCTATCCTGTGGATGCTTGGGTAGGAAATTTCAATGGACGCCAGGATGCGCCGATCACTTGAGGGGAGAAGAACTGCCGGAATCCCAATGATTCTAAGGTTTGACTCCATCGAGCGGATCGTCCACTGGACGAGTGCTCTACTGTTCACGGTATTGATCCTGACCGCAGCCCCCCTCTATTTTGTGCAAGTCGAGAGAATCGTTGGACGCCGCGCGCTAATTGCGGAGATCCACACTTGGACTGGGATTCTGCTCCCGCTCCCACTTTTGGTCGCACTCTCGGGATCATGGGGATCAGGCCTTCGGGCCGACATCAGGCGCTTCAATTATTGGACCATGGGGGAGCTCAGATGGCTTAGGACCTTTGGTGCCAATTCCAGTTTGAAATTGGGAAAGTTTAATCCTGGGCAGAAGATTAATGCCATTTTCGTGGGCTCGTCGATGGTGGTGATGTTCTGCACCGGCTTTGTGCTCAAGTGGTTTAATTTTTTTCCGCTGTCCTGGCGGACCGGAGCTACCTTTGTGCATGACCTTTTCGCTGGTGCCATTGTTGTGGTTGTAACGGGGCACGTCGCGTTCGCTTTAGCTCATCGAGAAGCGTTGAAGTCGATGATTACGGGACGTATTTCTGAACCTTGGGCATCTAAGCATGCACCACGCTGGCTGGCTGAAGAAACGGACGATCAGCCCGAGATTGGTTAAGAGCTGCGCGTACAAGACCTGATGGCGGCCGCCGATAAAAATTTGAGGCCAGGTGGCCTGAGCGGATATCCAAGTCGATTCAAGGTGGAGCTGAGCCGGGGCCGATGCAAAGCTGACTGATTAGCTCAGGGCAATGTTGAAAGGTGTGAATTTGCACTCTGGTTTATCTGGGGTACTCCAAAGTTGATTTCAATTGTTTTCAGCAGGGAGTAATGATCGAGGCGCTGAGAGATATCCTGTCCTTTGCTGAGATCTGGTTCGATGACAAGCGTTAGTATATGTCCGCCTCCTCCTTTCGAAGCGATGCTCCCATCGTAGGTAAGACCGCGATAATCACCCCCGTTGCCTTCATCCCATGTCACATAAAGCGCTCCGTTTTGTTTCCATGCCGACAGAGAGGTGATTTGATTTACCATATTGTCGAGCCATGTTCCGGCAGCTGCAGCCGAACAGTTGTGTCCGTCATTGCAAAGATTCGGCGTTATCCAAATGAAATTCGGAAGATTCGCCGATGAGTTAGCGAACTGTGAGGTTAAGTGACTGAGCGGCTTGATGTTCGAACATAACGTCAAGTTGGAGCGGATGTTGTCGAAATAGACAAATGGATCATGCTTGCCGGCGTACGTCCCGCCGGGCGCGTATGGGTACAGGTAACAGTCATTCGGAATGGATTCCATATAGGCCGCCCAGGGAATTCCGTTCCGGCTCAGTTCGGTCGGCAAGTTGGGAGCATTCACGTAACATCCCGTGCAGTCTGAGGAGATTCCAAATGTCGATCCGCCAATCAATGATAGGTAGTTGGGAAGAGACGGATGAGTCGTAGCAAAGTAGTTGGTGGTGTATGCCCAACGATGGGCTAGCTGACTGAACTGCGGGGTAGCCATTGCCGCACGGTAGCCGAGGTTTTCCATGACGATTACAAATACATGGGGATGCTTCGCTTGAGTGGCGTTGGCTGCAGTCGTTGTGGTGGCCTGGGTGATCGGGGTCACGGATGTCGTGGAAGTTGTCGGTGAACCAGCTGCAGGGGTCACGCCACAACTCGCAGTAACAAGCACTAGAACAGCGATTGAAAAATAAAGTTGGATCTTTCTTATCATGCGATTACAAGGTTACATCGCGAAAACCTTTTAGATCCGATCGCTGGCGTGCAAATGCTGCTTGCCCATTGCGAGGTTTCACCGAGCTACGAATATTGGCAAGCCAACTAAAATATCGATTGATGTTACAGTTCCGAGTCCGTTGTTTTTAGTACTTACAATGAGTCCCAGTTTCGTTTGCAATCCGAGTGGAGAGTGTGATGACGCCTATACTTCAAAGTTTCAGCCAGGGCCGCTGGCAGTCGGGCGGGGGGGATGCAACACCTCTGCTAGATGCGTCAACCGGCGAAGAGGTTGCCCGTATTCCACGGGTTGGTCCAGACGTTGCCGCGATGTTGCAGTTTGCCAGAAAGATTGGCGGTCCGGAAATCCGCAAGCTCACCTTTACGCAAAGGGCTGCGATTCTCAAAGATCTGGGAAAATATCTTTTCGGACATATCGAGGAATTTGCTGCAATATCAGCTCGTACGGGCTCCACCAGACGAGACACGGCTGTCGATGTTGATGGTGGAATTGGAACTGTTGCCGTTTTCGCCAGCAAGGGCGGACGCGAACTTCCTGATTCGACCATTCTTTACGATGGGGATATCGAACTCTTGGGCAAAGGTGGAACCTTCGGCGGAAGACATATCTATAGTTCCAGGCTTGGTGTTGCGGTGCAGATCAATGCTTTCAACTTTCCTGTTTGGGGAATGCTCGAGAAGTTTGCCCCTGCATTTCTGGCAGGAATGCCTTCAGTTGTCAAGCCGGCGAGCCAGACCGCCTATCTAACGGAAGCAGTGGTCCGCAAGATTGACGAGTCCCATCTGCTGCCAGAAGGTGCAATCTCCCTCTTGTGTGCGGGTCCAGCGGGATTGATAGAAAACCTGACGGGTCAGGACACCGTATCATTTACCGGTTCAGCAGGTACAGCGCAGGCCTTGCGGAGCCATGAGGTGGTCACAGGCCGATCGGTGGCATTCAATGCGGAAGCAGATTCATTGAACTGTTCGATCCTTGGAACAGACATTGTGCCAGAGGACGATGAATTCGGAGTCTTTGTTGACCAAATTGTCAATGAGATGGTAATAAAGGCAGGTCAAAAGTGTACTGCTATCCGCCGGGCGTTTATCCCGGTTTCCATCATCGATGACGTCGCCGAGGCAATATCTGCGCGATTGGCTCAGACGGTAATAGGCAATCCGTCGGATCCCAGTGTTCAGATGGGACCGTTGGCGAGTTTGGCGCAGCGCACGGAGGTGCGAAGCAATATCCAGAAACTACTTGCAGCCGGTCAAGTGGTTTACGGCAATCCTGACTCTGTAAAAGTTGTTGGTGCGGACTCAGAAAAAGGGGCATTTCTGTCACCAATACTGCTCAGGGCCGATGACGTCTTTGCACCGGAGATACACTCGGTTGAGGCTTTCGGGCCTGTTTGCACCCTTTTGCCTTATCAGACCTTTGGAGAGGTGATCGAAGCTGCCGCAATGGGCGAGGGAAGTCTTGTCGGGTCTATCGTCACCACAGACACCGCGCTTGCGAAAGTACTTGTTCACGGACTCGCTCCATGGCACGGCAGACTGCTTGTTGTAGATAGCTCAAGCGCAGGGGAGTCGACAGGGCATGGAATTGCAATGCCGCAGATGCTCCATGGCGGACCAGGGCGGGCGGGCGGCGGAGAAGAGCTCGGCGGTCTAAGGTCGCTAAGCCACTACATGCAGCGAACCGCAGTTCAAGGGCATCCCGACTTTCTGAAAAGTCTGTAGTGAAAATCCGACCCGACCTTATTATGACTAGCAAACCGGGCGGCCATGGCTGTAAGTGGAGATGAAAAGCTTACGATCTCGATGCGGATCAACCAAAATCACATACCGCAGGCAAACTCTAAATCAAAGTCTGTAGCTTTTCAGCCGCAGACTCTGGATCGCCGATCCCAATCAGCAAAGTTTCATAGCCTTCATCATTGAGGGTGGTTGTGATTTCCCTGGTTCACGGTTACGGAGCATGGGTGCCCCGGTAGCAATTATGGCAATATGTCTTCTGGAAAATGCAATAGGCTGGAAGGTTTGAATTCTCCGCCTGCATATCTATGCTGCTACTCTTGCTGCAGCAGCTAGGCCGGAGCTCCTTTGCGTCCCACCAGATGAAAAACTCGACTGAGTTGGCGGTAGGGGTCTCGCCGGCTTGCCTCGAGCTCGACTGCGGCTATCGCTGCTAGCTCATTTTTATCGTTGGGGTCTAATTCGGCCCCGCTGAACTCGAGCCAGTCGACAAACAGCCAAACCCCATACCAGTGCAGGGGCTCCACGCCCTGGCTCCGCAGAATGCCGCTGAGTTCGTCTACCGTGTCGGCCCGACCTTGTACTCCCAGCACCCCAATCTCAGTTCTTGCGTCAAATGCCGCCAGCGCATCACTCCACCGCCGTTCCATGGCCGGGCGTATGGCCCCAGCCTTGGCATTTCCCGTCATGATCGAGACCACGCCTCCGGCGGCGACACACTGACACAGCTGGTTGACCATCGGTTCGGGTTGCTCAAGGTAGCCAAGTACGCCATGACATAGCACGGCCGCGAAGCGTCGACCGTCAACGGCCTCGCTGGCGTTCTCGCCGTCGGCTTGTAACAGCGTTACTCGTCGCTGGACCTCATCGGGCAGCCGTTGGAGTCGCTGTTGCGCTTTGTCCATCATCGCCTGGGATCGGTCAAGCAACGTTACGTCGTATCCAGTTTGAGCCAGTGGAAATGACTGATGGCCCGCACCTCCGCCGACGTCTAGCACAGTCGCTGGAGCTGGTGGCAGATGTTCAAGAAGGTGCTGATGCATTACGTAAGTGCGCACGTATCCCTTGACCGAGGCGTAGGCCTCATCGGCAAATTTGTCAGCCAGGCCGGCCCAGATGTCATCACCCACCAGACCAAGATACCAGCCGGAAGTTGGAAAGAAGTATCCTGCACCTAGCTGTCCGTACGAGTACGCGTGAACGGTGATTTTGAGGGCAACAAGGTCTTTGAAGGCTTCTGTCTTCTGACTTCAGTACGTGGTGTAGCAGATCTTCCGGAAGAACTCATGCCTGGTTCCGTAAGAATCGGGCAAGTGGTCTGGCTGGTCCGCTCCCGGCACCTGTCATTCCGCCAGGTTCTGAGGCCAGAAATTGCCGAAGGAGTTGAAAGAACGAAAATCCCCAACCCGCATCCACGCGGTCAGGACCTGAGCAAGAAGGACGGGGTGGAGGTGAGCGGACTCGAACCGCCGACTTCTACGTTGCGAACGTAGCGCTCTACCAGCTGAGCTACACCCCCGGCCAAGTTTCGATCTTACCTGTATCGGCCGTCTACGGAGTCCTTATCTGGCGGAACGTTTTAATTAAAAACGGCTTTTTTGAACTGGATAAGTAGCCCTACGTATGAAATGAGTGCAATAAACGTCAGTAGAGTCAGGAGTTCGAGAATTCTGGACCCCATCAAAAGGTTGATAACGAAAAGGACAAAAGTACTCGCGAGAAGGACCGTGAGTATGTTTTTACGACGTTTGAGCATTTGGTGATGGGCGAGGCGGGGGACCCTTGTATTGAAGCTACCCACTCTGTTCGGCTGTGAACTCAGCATTCGGTACTGATCTTGCAAGACGATTTCAGGCTCGACCCGACCGAACTTAGTAAGAATAGTCCAAGATGAACTGCGGACTGCCTGCCTGCCAGGAATAGCGGTCATCGAAGTTGAACACTGGTGACCCAATACCCCAAGGGACTTAGAGAAGCTGCCAACTGAAGCAACATGACGCGAATCTCGCCATCTCACAATTAGTGGAATGGTGATGACGGCCGCCCACATTGATGCAACAATCGCCAGTAGCATTTATCAACAATTCCTTAAACTACAAATGTGTAATTACAAATATATCAAGCAAATTGCGGCTGTGCTTTTATATTTGAATAATTTTTACTACACACGAGTTTTTTGAGTGCGTAATTTTCGAATCTGTGGAAAACTAAAGGTTGAGTTCAGGAAGAGCGTCAGCTCCAGGTCTCTTCCAAAGGCCTGATCTGCCACCAACTTTTTCCCAAAGGGCCAGTTCACCGATGACCATAGTTCTATCCGCTGACTTGCACATATCGTAAACTGTGAGCGCAGCCACTGAGCATGCGGTGAGCGCTTCCATCTCGACTCCAGTGCGGTCCACAGTCTCTACTTGAGCTTCGATCTCAACGTAGTCGTCACCTATAGTGAAATTGATATAGATTGAGCCCACTAACAGTGGATGGCACAAAGGGATGAGATCCGGGGTTCTCTTTGCTGCCTGAATACCAGCAATTCTCGCAGCTCCAAGAACGTCGCCTTTGGTAATTGCGTTGCTGGCAACTTTAGCGGTTGTTTCAGGCAACATGAAGACTTTGCACCTGGCAGTTGCGCGTCGGTGGGTGGGATCTTTGGGCGTAACATCGACCATGCGCGCTCGGCCGAGCGGGTCAATGTGGGTGAGGCTGCGGTCAGACATTAGTTAATCCAAGGCCTTTCTTTACTGTGCGCTAAATCTGTAAATCGTTACTCTGCAAATTGATTCTAGGTATAACTGATTAACCGCCGATTTGGCTCATAGATCTCGGCGGCCTGACAAAGTTGACTTTTCCGATGGCGTGGCCTGCCCATTTAGTTCCAACGGCTGAGCTTATTTCTTTGATTAGATCCTTGTCGCTTCCGCCCGATCGAAGGATTGCTCTAAGGTCGAAATCATTTACGGCAAAAAGACATGTCATAAACTTACCTTCGGCGGTTAGCCGGACCCGATCGCAATCGCCGCAAAATGGCTTTGTGACTGACGGTATTACGCCAATTTCCCCCATGCCGTCTTTAAATCTGAATCGTTGAGCCGGCTCAGGTCCATGAGATACGGGTTCAAGGGGGTAAACGTCGTTGATTTTCTCAACGATTTCATCTGCGGGAACCACCTTGTCCATGGTCCATGCGCCGTCAGCATCGAGTGGCATGAACTCAATGAATCGCGGCTGGAGCCCTTTGTCGCGTGCGAAAGTGGCGAAATCAACGATTTCGTTATCATTCGTACCCCGTATCATCACGATGTTAAGTTTGATCGGGTCAAATCCAGCTTCAATAGCGGCGTCGATTCCGTCAAGAACCTTATCGAGATGATTTCGTCTAGCCATCAAGAAAAAAATA
Source organism: Actinomycetes bacterium (assembly GCA_021785315.1). Next base: position 14,425 of record JAJYFX010000005.1, read on the forward strand.
TTTGGATCAAGTGAATCCAAGGAAATATTCAACCGGCCAAGGCCCGCAGCTTTCAGATCCTCAGCTATCAGCCTCAGTGAAGATCCGTTTGTCGTCATTGCGAGGTCCACGGGTTTGTTTGTCGACGGAATTATCAATTTAGAAAGTTTTTCAACGAGTACGGGCAGATCAGCACGGACTGTTGGCTCACCACCCGTAAGGCGTATGCCATCGAAGTCAAAGTGCTCGACAAAGATCTTTGCCAGGCGCGCTATCTCTTCAAAAGACAGCACTTCGGCTCGATCGAGCCACTTCAGACCTTCTTCCGGCATGCAGTAGGTGCACCGAAAATTGCATCTGTCTGTTATCGAAATTCTAAGATCCCTTACCCTGCGGTCAAAAGAATCAATGAGTGGGGTGAATCTTTTTGAAGACACAATTAAAAGCCTACTTTACCAGATTGCAGTAACTGCACGCGGCTCCACCGATCAGCAAGGGGAGCCACGTCGAAATTTACAGTACGCGCAGAATCAGCGTGTCTACTGTGTCGCCGGCTTGGTAACCATTTCCGTCTGGGATTATTGCGAGCGCGTTGGAGTTGGCCATCGAGTAAAGCAGGTGGCTTGACTGACCTGATTGGGGTTCAAGGTGAATCCTCTCGTCCATTCCCCATTTGGCGGTGACCCTCATGAAGTGGAGTTTTCCGTCGGGATGCCTGCGGATGTCGGTCTCTGTGACAGCAGGTACTGCTGTTCTGAAAAGATTTCGGTGGCCCATCATTTTTCTGATTGCCGGTCGCGCAAGAAGCTCAAATGAGACAGCCGACGATACCGGATTTCCAGGCAGTCCGAAAACTGGAGTCGAACCGATATGTCCGAATGCGAACGGTTTAGCGGGCTTGATTGCAATTTGCATCCAGGACATCGTTCCATTTGAGAGTTCGTCAAGGATCTGCTTCGTGTAGTCGAAATCGCCAACGCTGACTCCTCCAGACGATAAAAGCACATCACATGATGAGGCTGCTTCCAGAAATCCATGCCGGAGGCTTTCTTTGTCATCCCTGATTGTCCCGAGATCTATGGGTATGGCATTCATTTCCTTTACCAGACTGAACAGCATGGGCCTGTTTGAGTCGCGAATTTGGCCCGGCTGGAGTGGTCCTGGGCCATCAGCCAGCTCGCTTCCGGTGGAAAGTATTCCTACCCTGGCTCGGGGGAATGCCGCTACCTCGGAAATTCCAAGGCTGGCTAAAACCCCGAGGTGGCCTGCAAACAATTGTGAGTTGTTTGGGAAGAGCAACTGGCCCTGAATTATATCGCTTCCCGCTTTTCTCACATTTTCAAATTCACCGGGCTTTTTTGAAAATGTGAGAAAGCTCTTGCCGTCTTTTTCGGTGACGACTGAATCTTCCACCATTAATACACAGTCGGCGCCTTCCGGCATTGGCGCGCCGGTCATGATTCGTACGGTAGCCGAGGCGCTGACAGGAATGTCGCCAGAGTCGCCGGCTGCAATGGTTCCTATGATTTCGAACTCTTTGGTTCCGGCCCGAACGGACTCGGAATTGAGGGCGAAGCCGTCTACGGCTGTGTTATCGAACGGAGGTACAGACTCGCTTGCATATATTGCGGCGTAAATAACGAGACCGTCACAGTCCGTGAGCGGGATCTTCCTCGTTTGAAGTTGTGATATGGATTCAAGGACTTTCTGTTGCGCTTCTTGCAGTTCAATCATCACTAATTTCCCTAATTGTTTTGCGATTCGAACATCCCAAGCTTACTTACGTCACTTGGAGTTGGGCTTATGGTGCAATCTTCTGGCAAGTGCTCTGACGGACTTGGCGAAAAAGCTCCGTGAGACAGGTGATGTGGTAGTTTTGTCGAGCCTTTCAAGAATTTCTTTTAGGGTTACCAGGAATTGCGGTCCGAGGTCATCTCTTGCCAAGGCCAACTCGACGATGGCTGTCAGATAATCAATTTTGGTTCCGACGTCGAATCGCCCACCCTTAATTATGTATCCCAGTACGGGCTGCTTTTTGAGGAGCAAGGAAATGGCATCGGTGAGCTGAATTTCCCCGTTTCTGCCTGGTTTGATTTGATCAAGGCATTCGAATAGCTCCGGAGTGAAAATGTACCGACCGATTACCGCGAAGTTGGATGGGGCTTCGTCCGGTTCAGGTTTTTCTGTTATTCCAGTAATGCGGACAACGCTGCTTTCATCCGTTTTATCGTAGGCAACGCAGCCATATAGGGAAATGCTCTCATGAGGTACCTCCATGAGCGCCAGAACAGAGCATTGATGCCGGTCATATAGCTTGAGCATGTCAGAAAGAAGAGGATGGCCGGTGATCATGATGTCGTCAGCTAGCAGAACCGCAAATGGCTCGCCGGATGTGTGTTGTCTTGCCATTGAGACCGCGTGTCCAAGGCCCAGCGGCTCTCCCTGGCGCACATAATGCAATTCGGCAAGGTCGGAAATAGACCTGACCAGATCCAGCTCTTCGAGCTTGCCGCTCGACTCGAGATATTTCTCAAGTTCAAATGACTTGTCAAAATGGTCTTCGATAGACCACTTCGATTTTCCCGTAATCACCAGGATGTCGTCCAGCTCAGCTGCAACCGCTTCCTCGATTATGTACTGGATTGCAGGCCGATCAACCAGGGGCAGCATCTCCTTTGGCTGAGCTTTTGTCGCCGGAAGAAGCCGAGTACCGAGTCCGGCGGCAGGTATTACGGCCTTTCGTGGCGTCTGATGCACAAGCACTCCTTTGCAGCAGTTTGATCATCGCTATTGCCGTTGCTTGAGAAAGAATCTAACCGTGAATCGCTGGCGCTCGGATGTGACTTGATAACAATTGTATTCGGAAGACTCTTCCTTTGAAAGCAGTGCGGAATGTGCAAGCATGTGACCAGGGAAAAGATACTTATTCTGATAGACATGGTAGTATTAGCACTCAGTGTAGTAGAGTGCTAATAGAGCTAATGAAACGTGGAGGAAGTAGGTGCCTACCTACGAATATGTGTGCAAGAGCTGCGATCGACAATTTGATGTGTTCCAGTCCTTTTCTGAGGATCCGCTAAGTACTTGCGAAGTGTGCGGAGGCGAGCTGAAAAAGAAGTTTGGATCTGTTGGAATAATGTTCAAAGGTTCGGGATTTTATAAAACTGACTCCCGTCCAGCAGCGAATTCCGAGTCTTAGTCGGAAGTCGTTGGAACAATCGGCAGAGGCCAGGAATTAGACGGGTCAAAGTAGCG
>JAJYFX010000198.1 GCA_021785315.1 Actinomycetes bacterium
ACCTACGACCAGATCGGCGAAAAAGACACCATTTCCGTGACCGGGCTAGCTGGGCTCGCGCCCGACAAGCCCGTAGTCTGTGTCATCAATCACGAAGATGGGTCAAAGGAGACCTTTGAAGCGACTCATACAATGTCACAAGAGCACATTGAATGGTTCAAGGCCGGCGGAGCTCTGAACGTCATAAGGGCTGCCCAGTCCAAGTAGTTTGCCAATCAAGTGCAGCTGTAAGTGGAAAACTTTGCAGTTGCACTTGATTCATTTAATGACCTGGTCGATCCTCTCAGAATAAAGATTCTCATGTGCGGCACTCAGTTCAGAGTCGTCGATTGGCTCCAGTGAACCAAGAACAAGCGATATAAAGAAATCGCACAATTGTGGGTTGCGGGCAAATACCGGACCATGCATATATGTCCCTAACGCTCTGCCATTGATCGCTCCATCCACCTTTGTTCCATAGTTGTTCCCATTGCCCGCTACGACCGCACCCAAAGGCTTTGCACCCTGCAACAGTTCGGTTACGCCCTGGTGATTTTCGTACCCGGTTAATAACCCCATATGGCCAAGATCATCGGGTGGTGCGACAATCAGCTCGCCAACACTTCTTGGACCTTCAAATCTGTGCGTCACGCAGCCAAAAATCCCAATTCCATTTCGTGGCTGAAGATCTGGGCCGAGAAAAGAAGCACCCAAAATTTGGAATCCCGCGCACACCGCCAAAAGAGCTGCCCCGCTTGCCAAAGCATGCTCAATTGGCTTGTCCGCCGAAAGCAATTCAGCTGCTCGAGCTTGGGGACCATCTTCGCCGCCCCCAATTAAATAAAAATCACCGTCATTCGGAACGCCACTTTTAAGGTTCGCCTCTACTAGTGTTACCTCAAAACCCCTAAGAGCAAGCCGTTTCGAAACTACCAAAGCATTGCCCGAATCCCCGTAGGTGCCCAGCAACTCTGGGAACACCGAAACCACTTTGACTCTTGTCATCTGAAAATCCGTTCGCCAAATCGCCGAACCGAGTTCAACGTCGTACTCCCTGAACCGCCCAATGCCTTTCGCAGATCTTGAAAACTGGTGTAATTGCCTACGAATGTAACCTCATCGCCATGGCAGGCAACTATGGCTTTAAGTGGATCCTTCATGACGCGGTGCGCCACGTCCGCGTAGTGAAGCCGTACAGAAAGATCGTATGCACGCTCGCCTGCTGCAACCACCTCTTTGCCTCGCAGCGCCTCGAAAGGAACATCCCACAACCAGGATGGATCCCTTCCGTCGGCAATTTGCGAATTGATTCCGACCACTACCGAGGGATCGTCCCCCACCATGTCAAATACTTCGAGCCATCCAGCCGGATTCTTCGACAAAAGAAGCCTCACCGAATGACCACCAATGGATACGCGCTTGTAACGGCCGGCAACTTCCGTCATCTGCGACATCCGCCTGGCAGCTGAGTCGAGATCAACATTGAGCAAACCTGAAATCCCCAGCGCAACGGCTGCATTTGCCACGTTGCACTGACCGGGCAGAAGCAAGTCGACGTTGATTGTTTTGCCCCCGAAGATAACCTTCTTTCCTTCCACTTTAACATCCGGAGCAGGACGTGCAAAACCGCAACTGCACCTCCAACCAGAATCCAAGAACTCGATCTCTCCTCCGCACACAGGGCAGGAGCGGGCATCTTGTCTAAAATTCAACCCTGCCGAGACCCAAAGTACCTCAGACGCGACCTGAGCAGCATAAACAACTAGTGGATCGTCACAGTTGGCCACAACCTTGATATTGGGACTTGCACCTATGAAAGTACGCCACTTGCCAGACGTCATCCGTGTCTCCGACACCCGGTCCAGCTGATCTCTAGATAAATTCAAGAGCGCGATAATCCTTGTTTCCATCCGCGCGCCGATGACCGCCAAATAGGCCTCGTCCACTTCGAAAACACCAAGTGATTTAGATCCCGTCGAAAAATCACGCGATGCTAGCGAAAATGCGACACCTTCCTCCATGTTGGCCCCTGTAACGTTGGAGACGATGCTGAAGCTCCCAGACAAAGCTTCCTTGCAAAGTGCCGTGGTAGTCGTCTTGGCATTGGTCCCGCTTATCAACACCGTCGGCAAAGAGCGAGAGAGATCCTTTATTGCATCGGGATAGATGCGAAGTAGTACCCTCCCTGGAAGAGCAGCTCCTTCTCCAATATTGAGTGTCCTGACTATCCACGAAGCCATCCGCGCTACAGCAGTAGCGAACCGCAGCCTAGGACTAATAATCGAATTTTCCACTACAGAGCATCCTAAGTGCCTGAGATCGACATGGCGCGGTATGTGGACTCGTCGGAATTTCGAAATTATCGCAAACTAGACTTGCAGTTTATTTAAAATAGGAAGGAGTTGGCGGGGGGAGCCAACTCCTTCATCAAGGCAAGGTACGGAGGGGGGTCCGATACCTGCATTAACAATTATGTACCGCTTTTCGAAATCCCTTGCAGCAATTCATTAGATACCTACTATCTATTTAACTGATGGATATCAAACAGATGAAAGCAATCGTAGGGGTCGAAGATTATGGCGGGTTCTCCAGTGCTGCAAGCGCAATGGAAACGGTTCAGTCAAATATTTCCATGCATGTCTCAAAGCTTGAATCTGAGCTGGAGGTCATTTTGGTTGACAGGCGGACCGGAACTCTCACCCCGGAGGGATCCGCAGTAAGCGCACGAGCTCGGCAGATCCTACAGGAGATGGAAGCGATTCAATCCGACCTGCATGCTCTCAAGCACGACATACGTGGAAATGTACGAATGGGAATGATAGGTACCACCGCAAGATGGCTGATCCCAATCTTGATTCCTGAGCTAAAGAAACGTCATCCGAACCTTCATTTCGTAGTATCGGAAGGTACGACAACATCTCTGGAAGCTCGACTACAAAACGGAACGCTTGACCTGGCCTTAGTGAATAAACCCCCATACTCCAAAGATTTCGCTTTCAAATCCTTCTTTGATGAGGAGTACGTGTTGTACATCAGTTCATCCCATCCGTTGGCCTCGAAACAGTCTGTAACCATTGCCGATATGGACCAAATCGATCTCATAGCTCCGCCTAGGGGCATCCCGTTCCGTGATCTTCTTGACGCTCTCGCCAAGCGGAGCAACACAGAATTCAACATTATTGCCGAAGTTGATGGAGTTAGGCTGATTGCATCAATGGCATTCGATGGCTATGCGCCAGCGATAATTCCAGCTACTGCCGTACCTCATTATCTAAGTGATTTCGCGGTTGTGCCCGTAAAAGATCTTCCAAACCGGAGAATCGGCGTTGCAAGACGGAAAAGGGCCCCTGAATCGGCACCCATGATCTCGGTATTATCACTTCTTGACGAAGTCTTTTCCGGTAATGAGCCTTTACGATTTCCGATGCCAGCTGGAACAAGAAAAATCACCAATCTTAAAGCATGACGCCCAAAGATTTGATCGCTCTCCCACCTTTTTCCAACCGATTCAGTCACTGCAGCTCGACATCAACTTTCTTTTGCAGATCGTCATCATCCCCTGCTCATTCGTCGGCTGGTCAATTTCGGTTTCTGACTAAAAATGCATATACTTTCTAAAGATCACCATGGGTTCTGCTGGCGCTTGCCGGCCAGCAATCTGTTTCCTAGTCTGCTGCTATTCCGCGCAACGGGAAGTAGGAACATACTGAAATGGTGACGTGAAAGAATATATTGACGTAAAAGTCCTCTCACCAGCTGTGGCTAGCTTCGAGAGGATAATTGGGTCCTAAGTAATATATAGTCCGATTCACGGTCTATCAGCGAAGTGGGAACTTTAAAGAAATGCGCCAAGGGAAAGGTTGAGTCATGACTAAGATCTGCGACGGTCGGATTGTAATTGTTACTGGGGCTGGAAGAGGGATCGGCAAATCGCACGCACTCGAATTCGCGCGGCAAGGAGCCAAGGTCATTGTCAACGACATAGGTGCGGAAGTTGACGGAACAGGCTCGTCCGCTGGACCCGCTGGGCAGGTTGTCGACGAAATAAGAGCCATGGGTGGCCAAGCAATTGCAAACGGGGACGACGTCGCCGATTGGGAAGGTGCACAACGCATAATAAATTCTGCGATCTCAACCTTTGGCGGCCTTGACGTGCTGGTCAACAACGCCGGAATTCTTCGGGACCGGATGATCGTCAACATGACCGATGCTGAATGGGATGCCGTAATCCGAGTTCATCTTCGTGGGACGTTTGCATTGACGCACTGGGCCGCCACATTTTGGCGGGAAAATGCGAAGGCTGGGCACACCAACGATGCCAGAATCATAAATACCTCGTCTGCATCAGGGCTATATGGCAACGTAGGGCAAACAAACTATGGAGCCGCCAAGGCAGCCATAGCTTCCTTTTCGGTAATAGCTGCAATGGAGTTGGCGCGCTATGGCGTCACCGTGAACGCCATTGCTCCCGCGGCGCTTACCCGCATGACGGAATCGGTTGCCAATCTTGGATTCAACCCCGAGAAAGACCCAAACAAATTTGATGTGTTCGCTCCAGAAAACATCTCGCCGCTGGCAGCATGGCTTGGTTCCACTTTTTCACGGGAAATTACCGGGCGCGTGTTTCATGTCGTTGGCGGCAAAATCGATGTTGTTGAAGGATGGCATGCTGGTCCTAGCATCGACAAGGGAGAACGCTGGACAACGGAGGAGCTCAGCGCAGTCATTCCCGATCTGGTAGCAAAGGCTCGGCCAAATGCTGACATGTCGGGGAGATAATCCACAATTTTGGGTCCTTTCCAAACAGCCGGTCAGATAGCCCATATATTGGATGTCCGGCTGGTAATGCAAGGCGAGTTCAGGCCAGGACCGTCAGTCTGAGCATGAACGTCGATACTGCAATGAACGGGATTTGCCTAGT
>JAJYFX010000199.1 GCA_021785315.1 Actinomycetes bacterium
GCCTCTGCCATGATCAGCACTATGAGCCCGCTGCCGCCTCGCCGCACCAATCCCCTTCCAGAATCGGCCAGAGAAGCCTCCAAACGGGCAATCAGAGCCGCCAAGTCCGGAATGCTGTCGATTCTCTTTGGATCGTCGAACTCGATAGACACCATTGCTTGCGGCAACTTCACCATGGCCTCGCTTGCAAGGTCGGCCAAGCTCCGGTTGCTGCGGCTGATAAGTTCAACTAGCTTCACCGCACTCAAAAGGCCGTCTCCTGTAGTGGCAACATCCCGGAAGATTATATGACCCGACTGCTCTCCCCCTAATACGAGTCCTGCCTCCTCAAGGGTTTTTAGCACATATCTGTCGCCGACCTGGGTCAGATGCACGTTGATCCCGTTCTTGGCCATAGCTTGGCGAAAGCCGAGATTACTCATGACAGTGACAACCACCGATTCTCCCTTGAGCATGGATCTGGACTTCAGATCCAGCGCAAAGATAGCCATCAGCTGGTCGCCGTCAACCAGCTTGCCGCCAGCATCCACCGCCAGCATACGATCCGCGTCACCGTCAAAAGCCATTCCAAAGTCAGCGTGGAGGGCGACGACGGCCTCGGCCAGCACTTCCGGATACACAGACCCGCAGTTCTCATTGATATTTCTACCACTGGGGGTGACTCCAAGGAAATGGACATCCAAATTCAATGCCGAGAATAAGCCGGGAGCCACGGAAACCGCTGCACCATTAGAGCAGTCGATCACGACCTTTAGTCGCTTCGACTCCGATGTGCCGCAGTTCGACAGAAGGTAGGAACTGTATTCGTCCAGCGCTGTAGCATCGATAACAATCTCGCCGACCTCAGCTGACGAAGGACTGACCGTTCCTGAAAGGATATTCGACTGAATCTGCGCTTCCAACTCGTCTTCGATTTTCATTCCGCCAGGAGCGAACACTTTTATTCCGTTATCTTGATACGGATTATGGGAAGCCGAGATCACCACTCCTGCCACATTGCGCTTGGCAGCTATATAGGCGACTCCAGGCGTAGGAATCACTCCCAAATCGACAACAGACACTCCTGAAGAACTCAGACCGCTGGCTAGGGCATTCGACAGCATTGCTCCAGAAATCCGAGTGTCTCGTCCAATTACGACGATCTCCGGCTGAAATACATTGGCTAAAGCCCTGCCAAAAGAAAGAGCGAATTCAGGAGTTAATTCCTGATTCGCTCTTCCCCTAACGCCATCTGTACCGAACTCGAGCATATCTGAATTATCTCTTGGAGTACTGTGGAGCCTTCCTTGCCTTCTTCAGGCCGTACTTCTTCGATTCCTTTTCGCGCGCATCTCTAGTGAGGAAACCAGCCCGCTTCATTGGGATGCGCAGATCAGGGGAAATCTCGATAATTCCACGAGCAATTCCAAGCCTCAACGCACCCGCCTGGCCAGACAACCCTCCACCGTCGATCGTTGCGTCGATGTCATAGTTTCCAGCTACATTAGCGACCCGCAATGGCTCTGTTGCCAGATTCCTCTGGGCCAGGGAGGGGAAATACTGCTCGATCGGCCTCTTGTTGATAGTTATGGTACCGGTTCCTGGTCGAACCCGAACACGAGCAACCGCCTGCTTGCGCCGTCCTGTTGACTGTGATAATGGATTGGGCATCTATTCATTCATCCTTACGAAACTTTGCGGCCATCTGAAATTACATACGGAACAGGACCCTGGGCAGTATGCGGATGCTCGGGTCCGGAGTAAACCTTAAGTTTCTTTGCCATCGCACGACCAAGGCGGTTGTGCGGAAGCATCCCTTTGATCGACTTCTCAACAACGAACTCCGGCTTCGTAGCCAAAAGATCGGCATAACTTGTTGTCCTCAAAGAACCAGGGTACCCGGAGTGCCTATAATCGAACTTCCGTTCGGCCTTGTTGGAGCTCATTACAACTTTCGCGGCATTGACCACAATCACGTAATCACCGGTGTCAAGATGTGGGGCATATATCGCCTTGTGCTTGCCACGAAGCAAGCTCGCGGCGACTGTGCTCAAGCGACCCAGCACAAGGTCCTCGGCATCAATAACGTGCCATACGCGCTTAATATCCGCTGGCTTCGTCGAGTAGGTACGCATTTATTCCTCGCATGAAAACTGGAAACTTCGTCGAGAGGAATCTTCCTCTTCCCCCGTCTATATAAAACGGTTGAAATTCGACACGGTATTCAATAATACCGGATTATCTCGAAACACCAGCACCAACAGGTCCGATATTTATAGTCAGCTCCACTCCGGAATCACCTCGCCGTCGTAGCCAACTTCCCACAGATTTAGCCCCGCGGCGGGTGCCAATATCTTCGCCTTTGAGCGATCCCGAGCGCTTAGCGCAATCCCGACATACTCGGGTTCAAACTTCCCGGTTCCAACCTGGTAAAAAAGGCCCACAATCGATCTGACCATCTGGTGGCAGAACGACGATGCGGTTATCCATATGTCGAGTCCATCGGGAACCGATTCTATAAAGATCTCGTCTATGCGTCGCATAAGCGAACCTCCGTTGGGATCCTTTCGGCAGAAGCTGGAAAAGTCATGCTCGCCGAGAAGATAGAGGGCCGCCTCCTTTACCTTCTCTGTATCCAGGCGATCCCTCAAAAGCCACACGGTGGGGCTGACAAAGGGATCTGGTGTAGAACCGTAGACAATGCGGTAGCGATACTTTCGATAAGAAGCTGAAAATCTGGCGTCAAAGCCATCGCTGGCAATCCATGCAGCGCGAACAGAGACGCGCGGATCAAGCAGAGAATTCATCGACCTGACAAACCTCGCGACCGAAAACCTGTCATCCACTTCCAATTTGAATGAAATTACCTGGCCCCGAGCATGCACGCCCGCGTCCGTTCGCCCCGCTACGCTGAGCCGCGGCTTGGCTCCGACGCAGATATCGATGACCCGCAGGAGTTCCCCCGCGACCGTAGACAGTCCTTCTTGATACGCAAAACCGGAAAATCCGGTCCCGACATATGAAACTATCGCGCCGATGGTCCTCGTCTCGAAATGCAAAAGATCCATATCCCGACCTTCCTGGCCAGGGATATGGATCTCAAAGGATTCCGTGGAATCAATCACACAAGTTCGATAACCGCCATGGCAGCATTATCCCCATGTCGGGTTCCAATCTTCAGCACACGGGTGTAACCGCCGGAACGGCTTTCATAACGCGGGCCGATCTCCTCGAAAAGCTTGTGAGCCATATCTTTATCCCTCAGAAATGACACCACTAAACGGTGATTGTGAAGACCGCCAGTCTTAGCTTTCGTGATCAGCTTTTCGGCAACCGGGCGGAGCGCCTTGGCCTTGGCCTCGGTGGTCACAATCGATTCAGCCGCAAACAATGAGGCTGCTAGGTTCGACATGATTGCCTTTTGGTGTTGAGCGTCACCGCCAAAGCGGCGGCCCTTCTTCGGACGTCCCGGCATTTCTAATCCTTACTCTTTAACAGAAGCCCGCGCTCTTGCAAACGCGAAGTAACCTCGTCGAGCGACTTCTGGCCAAAGTTTGTTATTGAAAGTAAATCATCGGCAGTTCTCAGGATCAACTCACCGATGGTGTTGATTTGTGCCCTCTTGAGGCAGTTCCTAGGCCTTTCAGTCAGATCTAGTTCCTCAATTGGCAGGCTCAAATCCGGCGAAATCTCTTCCTCTTCTATGATTTCGGAAAGCTCGAGGCCCATGGGGTTCTCACTCATTTCGGCGATTACGCCAAACAGGGTCCGCAGAGTATCGCCAGCAGACGCCAGCGATTCAATTGGAGTTATCGAACCGTCGCTCTCGACATCCAAGATCAGCATGTCATAGTCGTTGGATTGCTCGACACGGGTAGGCTCGACCGAAATCATTACCCGACGTATCGGAGAAAAGATCGAGTCGACTGGAATCACTCCAATAACCGAACTCGTCTTGTTCCGCTCAGCCGATCGATAACCGCGACCCTTGTCAACCGTAGCATCCAAGGCCAGCCGGCCCTTCGCAGAGAGAGTCGCCAGCGCGAGGTCAGGATTTACGATCTCCACGTCAGATGTAAGCTGGAAATCCCCCGCTCTGACTATGCCCGGGCCTCTGACATCCAGACGAATAGTCACCGGCTCGTCAGAGTAGCTTCTAAAAACGACGTCCTTCAAGTTCAGCATGATGTCCGTGACATCCTCTTTCACGCCCGGAAGGGTCGTGAACTCGTGCAGGGCTTCGTCAAAGCGCACCTGGGTTAGAGCCGCTCCCGGGATTGAAGAAAGCAGCGCACGCCTAAGAGAGTTCCCAATGGTATGGCCAAAGCCAGGCTCTAGAGGACCGATTGCAAACTTTTGGCGATTGCCGACCTGTTCTCCTAATTCCTCAACGGAAGGCCTCTGAATAAAGAGCAACGTATCTCCTTAGATCGTCTACTTGGAGTAAAGCTCAACTATGAGCTGCTCGCGGACGGGAACATCGATGTGCTCGCGCATTGGCGGATTGAGGACTGTCGCACTAAAACCGTCTGCGGCCATCTCCAACCAACCTGGAACTTGTCGATTAATGGTGTCGCGATTGTGGACGACCACGATGTACTCGCGAGCCTTTTCAATAAGCGAAACGACGTCGCCCTTACGAACACGGAGCGAAGGAATCGTCACCCTGCGACCATTTACCCGAACGAGACCATGACGGACGAACTGTCGCGCCTGGGAGCGTGATGCCGCCCAGCCGGTACGAAACACCACGTTGTCTATGCGCAGCTCCAGCATGGTGAGCAGGTTTTCGCCAGTGATACCGTGCTGGCGGTTTGCTTCCTTGTAAGTGTTCGCGAACTGTTTTTCCAACACGCCGTAAATTCTTCGTGCCTTCTGCTTTTCACGCAGCTGGCCCAAGTATTCAGAACCCTGTCGG
>JAJYFX010000200.1 GCA_021785315.1 Actinomycetes bacterium
AACTGGTGGCGGATTGCGGCTACCAGGCGGGCGACCTGCTGATTACCAAGCGGCAGTGGGGCGCGTTTTACGGGACGGGGCTCGACCAGCAATTGCGGCGTCGCGGGGTGCGGACGATTGCGATTGGCGGGGTGGCGACAAACTTTGGCGTGGAGTCGACGGCGCGAGTGGCGTATGACCGCGGGTTTGAGCTGGTGTTTGTCGAGGATGCGATGTCGAGCATGAGTGACGAGATGCATCGGTTTGCGGTGCAATCTATATTTCCGAGGATGGGTAGAGTGAGAACGACGGAGGAAGTGATTCAGGCGCTCGGGTAAGGTTTTTTAGTGTGGATTGCTTGGGAAAACTACCCCGCTCAAGCCAACGGAAGGCTTGAATGGGCCACCCGGCAACACCCGTTAGGGTTGGGAGGCTGCGGCGCGTGGCAACTTTCTTCTGCGCCTATTCCACCACAGCAGCAGGCCTGTCACGGTCTGTAGGACAAGAATAAGTGACATGAACGCGGCGAATGCTCTGCCCCCATTTCCAAAAACATCGCCTGTGTGAATGACTCGGCTCATAGTCTGAAGTTTATTTTCCAATGGAACCGCGCGCGAGTTGGCAACGGTGAGGACTTTGCCGGAGAATTGGTCAATCCAGACAGCGCTGCTGCCATTGTCAGAACGATCTTCGGGAAATCTCATCTTGACGAAGTAAGCTTCCCTCGGCTGGCGCGGAATAACGATCCACAGGACGGTCGCTCCCGGCAATGCATCTTTTGCAGCGGCGGCTACAATGTCGAGTGAAACTGGTTTGAGACCAACTTGCGGCGTTGAAAAAGCGGGCTGCTTTACCGGCTTGCTGGTAATTGCATAGGCTGGGGGGCCAAACACCATGTAGATACCGGTGACCGCAAAAAGAAACAGAAACAAAGACGCGAACAGACCGATACAGTTATGAAGATCGAAGGAAAGGCGCTGCACATTGCCGGATAAACCTATTTTGATTTGTTTGCGCGGCCACCACAAATAAAGTCCACTGAGCACCAGAAAAACCAGGATGATTGACGAACAACCCAGCCCGCCTGCAACTATATGCAGCGCCTTCATGATAGATGTAAACCGAACCGCACTAAGGCTGCCCACCACCCGACCCGTGTACTGGTCTACAAATATCTGTCGAGGAATGCGGTGGTGTGTTCCGAAAACAATAAATGAATAAGTAGCATCCGCTCTCGTCGTAGGCACACAAGTGCCAATGGACTCTCCAGCATGCAACGCTGATGCGGCACTGCTTGCAAGTTGGCTCAACGACAGAGGCTGACCTTCGGGAACTACCTTGAAGAGACTGGGATGTAGCAGGCAATCAATTTCGTCTGAGAACGCCATTACGCTTCCGCTGACTCCGAGAATCAACAGAAGCAAGCCCGCAGCTACGCCGCCGATGCGATGGAGTTTGAATAAATAAAAATGTAGACGGCTACCGGAGTTTTGTATTTGGAACCGCGCTCCAAGCATAGTAGACCCAATCTTTTGGTTGTTTGTTCCTATGGCTGCTTGTCCATGCCGGTTTCGCCGCCGGGCTGGCCGGTCATTTGATGATGGGCCTGGGTGGCAAACTGCCAATTTAAGACTTGCATGGCGTCGGTGCCGAGGGGGTTTTCGATGCTTTGATCGGGGCCGGCGCTGTAGCCATCGAATGAGATTGAGAAGCAGTTGACGCGCAGCTTGGACATGGATGCTCCTTCACGAGAATCTGGAGGCAGTGTACGACAGACGGACGTGCGAGCGGCGGCGGCAATGGCAAAATGCCGCGGAAGAAGGGTTGCGCGGGGGATGGTTTTCGAGGCGAAAACGCGGAAGGGGAAAGTTGCGCGAAAGGCGCATGAATAGGGGGATTTATGCACAATTTGGGCTGGATTTGCACCGAAATAAATCCGTAGAGTTGGGGGGAATGTCGTGGCATACTCTTTGCAACGGAAGAGAAATCTTTCAGAGAAGAGAGCGGAACGAAAGCCAGCCGAGAGGATCGGCAACGAAACTCCATTCGGGCAACCGAAGACGGCAGGCGGACGGAAAGCTGACACGACATGAAAGACCGGAAGGCGAAGGGAAGTGCGGGCTCCGCCTGCAGGCCCTGAGTCAGCCGGGACGACAGAGTTGTGATCGGGTCACCGAAACACCAGATCTTCGAAAGATCGGATCGCTGAGGGCGAGTTCTCGCAAGAGGATTCGCCCTTTGGCATGTTTGGTGGGCGGGTGTGAGACGTGGGAAGTTCTGCGGTTCGTCACATCCCACCCTTCGCAGTGAAACGAAGGATGGGGCACCCAGGTGATGTAGCGGTTGTGCCACCCGCCTACGCAGTGAAGGCGGTGTCGAACTCTGTGTAATTGTCGAGGTGGTCTTTGATGATCAGATAGCACTCGCAAGCGGCGTTCGTAAGCCCAGGGACGTCGAGGATGCGGATTTTTCCACGGGTGTATTCGATCAGTCCTTTTCGCTTGAGAATCTCGGCAGTCGTAGAAATCGTGGGGCGGCGACCCCCCAGCATGTCTGCGAGAAACTCGTGGGAAATCATGAACGTGTCGACGCGGGCGCGGTCCGCACAGATGAGCAGCCAGCGGGCGAGTCGCTGTTCGAAGCTGTGTTTCGCATTGCATCCAACGGATTGCATGGCCTGAACGAGTTGGGCCTGAACATAGCGCAAAGCCAGAAAATGAAAGGCGCCGCCAAGGCGGAACTCTCTTCTCGCATCCTCGACGCGGCAGGTATAGCCATGGCCGGCAATCTGGGTGTAGACGCGATTCAGACTCTTTTTCGTTCCCATAAGAGCTGAGACGCCAATGACCGACTCATAACCGAACATCCCTACCTCGACCTGAGAGCCATCCTTGAACGTTGTTGTCATCGACGCCATTCCCTCTTCAAGAAAATAGAGGCGATCGATCGGGTCGCCAGGGAATTCGATTTCGTGTTTCAGCTCGAATTCGATCGGCTGCAAACCAAGGCGCTCGACAACGTCCCCGTCCAGGGCCTTCAAAAGAGTGTTCTTAAAGCCGCTCGCGCGCAAGGAATTCTCACTTTCAGACAAAACACTATCACAATTAGTTAGGGCAAAACTTGCGATGCCGGACAAAGTTCGGGTTGTGTCAGAGACCGTACAAATATCTCGCGGGTTACGTCAGAAACCGTACCCAGGTCGCAAGACGAATCGAGTAGAATGTAGCCGGTTCGTCAATCATCTCTTCCCTGGTGGGAGGCATGACTTTTGAGCTAGCTACGTTTCTGGAAGACGCAGGGTTGGGACGAAGTATTGTCCAGCTCAAGCCAAAGCAGGCCTTTTTTTCACAGGGCCAACCCGCCGACTCCGTTTTCTATCTTCAAAAGGGTCGCGCAAAACTTACGGTGGTTTCGGCAGACGGGAAAGAAGCCACCATCACGCTTCTCTCCGCCGGAGATTTTGTTGGCGAAGAAGCGCTGGCCAGCGTGGGCGGACTGCGACTGGCGACTGCCACCGCGATTACCGCCTGTGCAGCGTTAAAGATAGAACGGACGGAGATGATCCGCGTGATGCACGAGGAGCATATGTTCTCCGATCTATTTTTGAGGTTTCTGCTGACCCGCAGCATGCGGACCCAGGCTGATCTTGTCGATCAGCTTTTCAACTCCAGCGAAAAACGTCTGGCAAGAATTCTCCTTTTGATGGCGGAATTCGGCAAACCAGGTGAGCCGCATCCACTGATTCCGAAGATCACGCAGGAAACCCTGGCGGAAATGATCGGCACGACGCGCTCCCGCGTCAGCTTCTTCATGAACCGGTTTCGCAAAATGGGTTTTATTGAATATAACGGCCGCATCCAGGTACACAAATCGCTGCTCAACGTGGTTCTACACGATCAACACCCAGAGGAAAACGTCGTGAGTGCTGCTCTGCTGGACAGCAAGCGGGGTCGATCCAGGCCGAGAAGACGCGCTAGTGAGAGCCTAAGAGGCAAGCGATCATGAATTCGCTGGATCCGGTTCGGAGAGCGATCCCATTTTCGTCACAACCAGAATCTCCAGCAAGGTTGCGGTGTGACGAACGTTTCCGGAAATAGTGATGAGCGCCTGCGAGACAACAGGATGTTCGTCCGCCAGCGACGCAAGACGGTCGCTGACGCCATGGAGTTTCTGAGCTTCCTGCAGAATTTTAGTCGAAGGCAAGGCATACCCGATTTCCTGAAAGCCTAAGGAGAGGAGAACTTCAGGTGGGCTGACTTAGTTCAGGAAGCCTGAAAGAGGGTTCGCGGGTCTTCTTCAGAGTCGAACTTCCCTCATAAATTCCGCTGAAATCATCCTACAGCACGGGCATGCGCTCGGAGGGTGGGCAACCTCATTTATGGATGGGCCATCCGCTCATTACCCCACTCAAGCCAACAGAAGGCTTGAATGGGCCACCCGCCGACTGCTTCCATCGGAGAAATATGCTAATCTCGTATAATTCTCGTGATCATTTGGAAGGGGTGTCAGAATGTCCGTCGTCGGAATAAATTTCCACGGACCTATTTCGCATCCAGCGACCACCAAATTACGCAATGTATTTTGCGGAGCGATGAATGACCGGTTAGCTGACGGCAAACGGAAGTTTGATGAAGTCTATCTTTTCTTTAACAGCACAGGCGGGAGTATAGATGACGGCATTGGCTTATTTGGGTTCTTGCGCTCGCTTCCGATTCCACTCACAACCATTAATGTCAATCTTGTGGCGTCAATCGCTATCGTTCCGTTCTTGGCAGGACAAAAGCGGATCGCGTTGCCACACTCGACCTTCCATTTTCATGACTTTGAATGGAATTACCCGGGAGCCCATAACCTGACTCGCTTAGAGTACCTTGATCACACTCAAATACTAACTTCAGGAAGAGAAACCGCTCTTT
>JAJYFX010000201.1 GCA_021785315.1 Actinomycetes bacterium
ACAGTTTTGCCATTGTTTGACCCTCTAACCGACTTAATATCCCTGTAACCGACCGTAGAGCTGGCCAAATACGGTGAACCACCCAGAACCTGGATGCTCGAGTTACCAGACTGTGCCATCCAATTGTATATGAAATCTGATGCGTTGATTGGGGAGCCATCGGCCCAATGAGCCTGGGGATTTATTCTGTAAATTATCTTTTGAGGCTTCGTAGAGACCAGTTCAGCCGAACTAACCAAACTGGAATTTAATACCGGTTGGAATTTGGAGTTAACGTAAAAGACCGACGGCCAAATATTGGTCATGATCTGTCTGGTAATCGAATTATCCCCCGCCGGAGTATTGGGATTGAAGTTTGTTGGCAACCCCGGGGCCGCAACCGTAACCTGGTTTTGCTGGGGAGCCATAGTCGTCGTCGTAGTAGTAGCAACCAGAGATGTGCTGCTAATGGTGGCAGCCCCTACGGATCCACATGATGCCATTACTAGTGCGGCAAACGAGATAGCCCCAATGGCCAACGGCCTTCGTTTAATTGCGTGCCTAATGAACTGACGTCCAGTCACGGACACCATGAATGCCAGTCGCAATATTTTAGAGTCGAAGACCCAAGGTCAACGAGGTAAAGGCAAATATTACGATAAGTACGATGGTTATCCGGTCCAGATTCCGTTCGACGACAGTTGAACCGGAAGCCGCGCTACCAATACTTCCGCCAAACATATCGGACAGTCCACCACCGCGCCCCGAGTGAAGCAAAATAAACAAGACGAGACCCACTGAGACTATGAGGTGGATAACAATCAATACAACTGTCAACATCTGCCGCTACTGCCTTTCCTCACCAACTAAAGCTGCCTACACATTATTCATTAGTGCAATAGCTGATCAAAATCACAAAAGTTATGCCTGGATAATCCTAGCGAAAGATTCCGGGTCCAGGGCGGCAGTGCCCACCAAAAGACCGTCGACATCATCGAGCTGCATGAAATCGGCCGCGTTGGCAGGATTCACCGAACCTCCGTACTGAATCCTTACTTTGCTGGCGACTACCTTTCCCCAGCGTGATTCGAAAACGCTTCGAATCGTCGCCGCTCCCTGCTGCGCATCGTCTGGATTGGCGCTCACTCCCCTGCCTATAGCCCAAACTGGCTCATATGCGACCACACACCGCTCTGCGAGCTCTGGGCTGAGGAATGAAACCGCTGAGTCCACCTGGGTTTGCAGTTTCCTCTCAGTTTCGCCCTGTTGCCGCTCGTCAAAAGTCTCGCCTACGCAGATGATCGGCGTCATCTGGGAGTGAAACACGGCTTCGACCTTCGCTCTGACGATGTCATCCGTCTCAAAAAAGTATTGCCGCCTTTCAGAGTGGCCGACTATTACGTATGTAACGTTGAGCCGCGAAAGCATTGGAGCTGACACTTCTCCGGTGAATGGTCCATGCGGTTCAAAATGGCAATTTTGAGCGCCCAGGCTGAATCTCATGCGATCGGAATCGATCAATAGCTGCAGAGGACGCAGATCCGTAAACGGAGGGTGGATCGAAATTTCCGTATACGAATAGTCAGCAGGACGAAGAACGAAACTTAATTTCTGTGTAGCCTGAATTGCCTCGAGATGATTGAAGTTCATTTTCCAGTTGGCACTTATCAACCGGTAGCGTCCGGTCCGGGGATTCGGCCTCAGCTCCATGTCGTGCTTTTCTTTAACCATATTTCGACCTTTGCATGTATTTCTCGAGCATTCTTACAATCGTGCTAAACCCACAGTAAGCCAAGCCTGATCAGTTATGTGGGTGACTCTCTAAGCGCCTTAAGTCCAGGCAAATCCCCATTTTCAAGAAACTCCAGCGAAGCTCCTCCGCCGGTAGAAAGATGCGAAATATATTTCGCCAAACCAGCCTGCTCTATCGCAGCCGCGCTGTCGCCGCCTCCAACAACCGAGAATCCTCCAAATTGTGCCACAGCCGTAGCCACAGCTATGGTTCCTGCAGAAAATCGAGGATCCTCGCATACGCCTAGCGGCCCGTTCCAGAGTATGGTCTTAGCGCCCATTATTATCTCCCTGAACATGTCCCTTGATTTAGGACCTATGTCGAGCCCCTTCCAACCCGCGGGAATGTCAACATCACAGTCGTGAGCGCACCCGCTCTGCTGTTCGCGGCCAAATTTCCCTTCCTTGTCGAGAGCAATGCAATCGATGGGCAAAACAATCTTGTCCGTCGAACCAAGCAAACGCCTGCAAGTGTCAAACTGATCAGGTTCAACCATAGAGCTGCCGACGCTGTGACCTGTGGCAGCGGCAAACGAAAATGCCATGCCTCCGCCCACGATTAGAGTATCGACCTTATCCAGCATCGCCTGTATCAGTCCCATCTTGTCTGAGACCTTAGAGCCGCCCATTATTCCCACAAATGGCCTCTCAGGGGCCTCCAGAAGGGAGGAAAGCACCTGAGTCTCCTTGGCCAACAGTCGTCCAGCCGCGGAACGCAAGTACTTTGGCGGACCAACAATAGACGCGTGGATGCGATGCGCCGCGCCAAAGGCATCGTCAACATAGAGATCGACACCTTTGATCAGCTCCTTGACAAACCCCTCGTCATTGTCCTCCTCGCCTTTTGAGAATCTCAAGTTTTCGAGGACTTCTACTTCCGGCAGCAGCTCATGCAGTCGCTTGGCCATAGGGGCGATAGAGAGATCCGGATCCGGTTTCCCATGCGGCCGTCCAATATGAGAGCAGGCGATTACCTTCGCGCCTCGATCGACTAACCATTTCAAGGTAGGGATAGATGATCGAATTCTAAAATCGTCCACGATTTCAAATTCGCCGTTTTCCATCTTGGTCATTGGAACATTGAAATCGCACCGCACTAGGACGGTTTTCCCGTCAACGTCGCCTAGATCCTCAAGTTGGGGAATATACATTCAGCACCTGCTCATCAAACTCATAGTCCGAATAAGTATCGCGAAAACGGGTTGGCACCGCGCCTATAACCCAGATCCGACCAATAGTGCCAGGTCGACAAGCCTGTTCGAGTAGCCCCACTCGTTATCGTACCAACCGAAGATCTTCACTAGGGTCGACCCGTTGTCAAGATCCATGGCCATTGTCATTTGAGCGTCAAATGTGCACGAGGCAGGCGATCCGACAATATCTGAGGAAACCAGCGGAGCCTCCGAATACACCATCACTTTTGAAAGCCTTCCAGACTCAGCGGCCTGTCTAAAAGCGCTATTAATATCAGCGGTGGTAACTGAACCGTTCACAATAACCGTTGCATCTGTAATCGAACCGTCCTGCACTGGAACTCTAAGTGAAGTCCCATCCAGATGTCCCTTCAGCTTTGGCAGCACAAGGCCTGTCGCCTTCGCTGCGCCAGTCGATGAGGGCACAATATTAACCGCTGCCGCCCTCGCCCTTCTCAGATCCTTATGGGCGAGATCCAATAAATTCTGATCGTTTGTATATGCATGCACCGTAGTCATGAGGCCTTTTCGGATCCCGAAGGTGTCCTCAAGAACCTTCATCATTGGAACAAAGCAGTTCGTAGTGCAAGAAGCATTGGAGATTATGTGGTGCTTGTCCCGATCGTAAAGGTCGTCATTAACCCCGAAGACAAAGGTTTCATCGACATTTGTGGCCGGCGCAGAAATGATAACCTTCTTTGCCCCAGCTTCGAGATGTGCAGCCGCAGCGTTGCCGTCGGTAAAGATTCCCGTGGACTCGATTACCACCTCAACTCCGAGATCCTTCCACGGCAAAGCCTTGGGATCCCGCTCAGCATAAACCCTTAAAAGCTCGTCACCGATCCTGATTCCCTCATCCGTAGCACGCACTTCCACCCCTAGGCGGCCATGAGTCGAATCGTACGCTAAAAGATGGGCGTTAGTCGCCACTGACGTCAAGTCATTCACTGCCACAATCTCGACGTCTGCACCCATAGCCCTGGCGGCACGATAGAAGTTCCGTCCAATGCGTCCAAACCCATTTATTCCCACTTTAAGAGCCATGTTTCCTCCACAGCTTGCGAATCGATTCTTACAGCACCCGATACCCCAACAAAAACAACATTCTTGCATGCCCGCGTTAATCTCGCTAAAGCCTACATCACTTGCAAGACCCGATCGTATGACTGAAAACCTTAGTCCACAACTTTTCAAACATATTCTTTAAATACATCTGCCAAACGTCCTGGGTCGTGAAGGATTCCAAATTTGTCGGCCAGCGGACAAATAACTAGTTGAGAGTTGAGTGATTCACACAGTTCTGCAGCGTCCCCCAAATCCATACACACAGTGTCGGCGAGTACGACGTCCGGCACAATATTATGCTTGACAAGAGCGCGAATATGATCGGCAATATTGAAGCCCCAAGTTTCTCGCTCCTGAGGTTTGAGATTCACAACATAAACAGTCTTTGCGAAACTGGCGCTAACTGCTTCCCTGATTTCCGGAATTGCCAATACGGCCAGCACAGAGGTATAGAGCGAACCGGGACCTATCACAATTGTCCTTGCCACCTTGAGTGCGTCCAGCACCTCCTTGGGCACCTGGGGGTTTGCCGGATAGATGAACACGGAGTCAATCCCGCTTGTATTCATCACGTTTACCTGACCATGAATCAGACGCCTCCCTGCCCGCGCCCCTAGCGTTATTGGTACGCTCGACGACGGATAAAGAATTCCCGTGACACCAATTAGCTCCTGGGTAAGACGAATTGCCTCGCCAAAGTCTCCTGTCACCTCGTTGAGCCCGGCTAATATCAGATTGCCAAGGCTATGACCGGCAAGCTCTCCGCTTTCGAACCGGAAATCGAAAACTGAGGTCCAAACCGACTCCCTCTCAGCCAGGGCAACTAGACATTTACGAATATCCCCCGGCGGTTGAAGTCCAAG
>JAJYFX010000202.1 GCA_021785315.1 Actinomycetes bacterium
GATTTTGAGGCAGCGCCTACGGCTGCGGGTGGGCCGGCAGACTCGGCCATCGCCATAATCCAGTCCTTTTGGCTTGTTCGTGTGAGCGACCTCAGTGAACATAACCTCAGCAGCGTATCATGATTTCCCGGTATATTGCGGCGTTAGGGAGTATGGAGTACACCATTTCAGAGAGATGCGCCATGTACAGACGTTATGTCATCCACCACAGAACGCTTGACCGCTTGGTGCTATTGCCGGGCGTACGTTCTCCCGATCTGTCGCGGCAGCACAGCGTCGCTCCGAGAGAGCCTGTGCCCCGGCGATACAGGGGCATGCCGGGCCCAGACATATTGGCGAGGCTGTTGTTGTTGGCGGGGCGGGCCGTCATGGCGACCATGGCAACCGCTATGCTGGCCAGTTGCGCGACCGGCCTGCCGCCTTCGGTCGCGACCAAGCAGGTCTTGCCGCCGCCACCGCACTTTCTTACAAACAGCACGGGAATATCCATCGGAGTACTGGACGAAGGCTGGCACACCGAACTGGTCCTGCCTGTCGGGGCTCTTGGTCCGTCCTTGGCCGACTTGCACCATTGGTTCCCGGAAGCGAAGTATCTTGCATACGGATGGGGCAATCGGAACTTTTACATGGCAACCCATCCGGGACCGGGAATGGCGATCGCCGCCCTGTTTCCCTCTTCGAGTGTCGTTTTCGTCGAAGGCCTATCAGAGCACCCGAAAAATGCTCTTCCGCCTGATGCTCATCTGCGCTGGATATGCGTGTCCCGTACTGGCGTCTGGAGGCTCGACGCCTATCTTGGAGACTACCTGCGAATGGGGCCAAGCGAGGACCCGGTCAGCCTGGCCCCCGGCCCATTTCCGGGAAGCCGTTTCTTTGCCTCTACAGGCACCTACGATGCTTTCCATACTTGCAATACTTGGACGGCAGCAGCCTTGAAGTTCGCCGGTTTGCCCGTCAGTGACGAGGGAGTCTTGTTTGCCGGCCAGGTCATGTCGGAAATCCGGTCCCTGCGATCCTGCCCAAGATGAACGGCAAAATGCCATCACGTCATCTGGTGTGATGCCGATCCAGGGAGCACCCAAGAATTCCATGATTTTCAGCGGGTACAGCCATGCTGTCTCCTTCATCATCCGGGAGTGAATCCTCCCGCGACCAAGCCAACACTCTCGGTATAATGACAGTCAGGCGATGGAAATTTCGAGTATCTCGAGGTCCGCGATCTGCACTACAATCTGGTCTCCGTGGGTGACTGGGCCAACTCCTGCGGGGGTGCCGGTAAAAACAAGATCACCAGGTGCCAGCGTAACCATGCGGGACAAATGCCGTATGATTTCGGCCGCGCTCCAGATCATGTCGCGGATATTCCCTGTCTGGCGCACAACGCCGTTGACACTAAGGCGGATATCCCCGGCATGCAGCAGCCCAGTCTGGCTACGCGGGCTGATGGCAGAAATTGGCGCCGAATGGTCGAAGGATTTAGCTATCTCCCAAGGTTCGCCCTTCTCTCGCGCCGCTATTTGCAAATCGCGGCGGGTCATGTCGAGGCCTGCGGCATAACCGTAAATCGCATCTTCGGCCGCCTCCGTCGACATGTCTGTACCGCCGCAACCTAGCGCAACCACCAGTTCCGCTTCGTAGTGCAGATTTTCGGTTGCGGGAGGATAGGGCATGGCCGCATGGTTGGGAAATACTGCATCCGCTGGTTTCATGAAAAATATGGGTACACCTGTGGCCTGCCCACCATTCATCTCCGCGACGTGGCTTGGGTAATTGAGACCTACACAATAAATGCGATGTACCGGAAAATCCGCAGCACCCACAACGGGCACGCGCGGCAGGGGCGCAGGCGGAAAAACAAACGTCATGATGAAATCCTAATCCATATAAATGGCCAAACCAGTGAACACCCCCGGCGCATGGTGTCGCGTGCCCCAACTTCGATGCTTTGTACCGGTCCTCTCGGTTCTGACAAGGCCTGAGACGCTCCCTGGGAGGAAGGCCAAGATCGGCAAATATTATGGACTGGTCTGCAGGAGGGGACGAAGCAGGATCTCCTCCACCAGGACATTGTCTGGTTGGGCGAAGCTGTAGACGAGGGCCTGGGCCACATCTTCCGGATGAAGCGCGTCCAGGGACATGCGCCGTTCGCGCATCGCCTCCGCTGGGACATTGTTACCCCATTCGGTCCATACTGCGCCAGGCTCGATCAGGGCCACGCGGATGCCCTCTGCGGCAAGCTCTTTGCGCAAGGCATCGTGAAAACCGACCACGGCAAACTTTGTGGCGTTATAAACCGACCATCCGGCAATGCCATAGCGGCCACCGACGCTGGATACCGTGGAGATCATGGCGCCGGGGCGTCCCCTGAGCCAGGGGATTGCGGCATGGGTGCAATGCAGTATTCCGTAGAGATTGGCGTCGATGGTGCGCTGCCATTCCTCTGCCTTGCTCTCGGCAAAAGGAGCGTAATAGCCTACGCCCGCATTATTGAAGAGCAGGTCGAGTCCGCCGAAACGCTTCCCCACATCGGCGAAGAGGGCTCGTACCTGTTGGTGATCCCCCACGTCGGTGGGGATCACCACGGCCGCATCGCCAAGCTCTGCGGCAATGGCCTCCAGGCGGTCCCGACGGCGGGCCGCCAACACCACGCGAACCCCCTCTTGCACCAATAAACGGGCGGTCGCCTCCCCGATTCCGCTGGAGGCACCGGTGACAACCGCCACCTTATTGCTCAGATCCTTCATTTTCATCATTTCCCCTCCAATAAATTACCGCGGACCCATCCACGGACGCGCCCCCGGATGTCGCCTTCTCACTCATCGCTGTTCTGTCTGCTTACCATCCATTGCGGGTAGAGAACGGTCGGAGCGCTTACTGCCGATAGGCGCGCCAGATCTTCTCCGGTCAATGGGACCTGAACGGCCCCCAGATTGTCTTTCAATGGTCCCCAAGCACAGAACAGAGACCTTCATGCCGGTACGACCGATCTCACGATATTCCATAGGTTCACCTTGCGAATGGAAAGCTACGAACTTTTTGGGACAGGCAGAGGAAGCAATCTCATCCTCCACCACTAGAGATTGGCGATATCCCTGGCATTCGTGCCATGAGGGTCACGCAGATATCCGGTGATCGTAGTGAGTGAATGTAGATTGAAGCGATGCTACCTTTGCTTTGTGAATCCTCCTTGCAAGGATACCAACCGATCGGTATGAAAGCAATGATGACAATGGGGTGGCGGCCACGTGACGCCAAGTGTCATGCCCGAATTCGGGATGGGCCAACCAGAAAGAAGAATCCTAACTGACAGGAAAGATCAGTAACTTCTTCTGCAGCAAGATGTTCGTGGTGAAGTTCGAGTCACTCCGCCGCGACCCCACGTGGCCGGTGGGCATTTTGTGCCGCAAGTCGCAGCCTCCCCCTGGTTTGATACTCACCGACGCTACCAACGGCTTCGTGGTGCCGCCCGCTCCCTGGTCGAAACGGCGGCACAGGTCGCACCCGCCAAACCTTCGGAGCCGGATCCCTATCTGGAAGGAAGATCAGAATGAAAAGCTGCATCTACAGAAGGGGGAAAGGGGTTGAAGGAGCAGCGCCGGGGTCGGCCTGTAGGTGCCTGTCGCAAACTGCCCATGGCTGCCGAGGCCTGGATACAGGGCCAGATCGTCCAGGGTAATCGCCACCAATGGAAAATGCCTTTCGCGTTATGGACCCGGCCGGCGATTCGTGCGCTGATTCGGGACCATTTTGGGGTAGATCTGCAGGAGCGCCTGATTGGCAAGTATCTCAAGCGTTGGGGCTTCACCCCGCAACGTCCCGTCAAAAGTGCGTCTGCGCCAAATGCCGCAAAAGGTCGCCAGCTATTTTCTACACCCTGCCGCTCGCTACGCCATGTCGGATATTTATAAGTATATTTTTAGTAAGTATGAATAAAAAAGGAGGGGATTCCCAACCTTGTTCACGGAGGAAAAAGAGGTGGCAGAAGAGGAGCTCTGCGCGGTGGATGTCACCCTCCACGCTATTAGATGATTGTGTAACATGATGATTATTAAATATTTACTCACTGGATGGAACCCGGAGATTCTCGGAAATTCACAGAGCCGTTCACGGCATCATCCAGAAGATGCTCGCCCAGCAATTGCGGGAGATGGAGAGGCACGGCATCGTGAACCGGCTGGTATACGCCGAGGTGCCGCCAAGGTCGAATATTCCCTTACCCCCTGGGGAAGAGTTTTTGGCCCGTCCTCATGGCGATGCACCAGTGGGGGTTGGAGCAGTTGGCGGCGACGGGGGATTTGCTGCCAACGGCTCAGGAAAGTGGGTCGCAGGCCACCCAGGTCGTTAAAAAGGAGGCCCCTTCAAGAAAGGGATCCCTTCAGGAAGTGGAATTTGGTGTGCAGTAAGGGCCCACTGTGCCACTGAATAAGTCACCATATATGGGCTCTCTCATCAGAATCCCGGGATTTGTCAAAATGGGCTGGTCAGGAAATAGGTTTGTGTTCCTGCATGAAATTGCATGTCAACCCAGCAATCAGTCTACCTAGGTATCCATTCAGGAAACGGAAAAATCGTATGTTAAGCCAGTGGCGTATTTTTTGAGCGATGTTTAGTAAATGTCTCCCGGAAAAGCCGGGAGCTTTAGTTCGTGAGCCGCTCAAAGCGGCCCCTCTGGATTTTTACCCCTGGTTTACCTCTGGCGGATCATCAGCGGCATGAGCAGTGGGGTCCTTTTCTTGGTCGAAAAGTGATACTCCCCCAACGGGCGCGTGCTCGACGTCAATTATCTTGACCCATCGGCGACAATTACCTTGGCCGGTGAGTGAGGGACCCTAAGCTGTTACTGTGACACTACACCATCCTGTGAATCCGTTTCTTCCAGGTCGCGC
>JAJYFX010000203.1 GCA_021785315.1 Actinomycetes bacterium
CATAGGTGTAACAGTGTACTCGTACTAAAGAAGAGATGGGTCAAAAATAAGACCTCTTCCTTCACAAGTTGGACATACTGTGGAAAAAGACTCAACTAGTCCCTCGGAAACCCTCTGCCGCGTCATCTCCACCAGTCCAAGTTCGGACATGTCGAACACCTGAGTCTTGGTCTTGTCTCTCGCAAGAGCATCCCGGAACACGCGCATCACATCTTCCTGGTTGGCCTTAATCATCATGTCTATTAGGTCGATTACGATGATGCCGCCAATGTCACGAAGCCTCAGCTGGCGGGCAACTTCTTCCACCGCCTCCAGGTTGTTTCTGTGGATTGTCTCCTCGAGCGAGTGCGAGCCGACATTCTTGCCTGTGTTCACATCGATAACGGTCAACGCCTCGGCCCGGTCAATTATCAGAGAGCCGCCTGACGGCAGCCATACTTTCCTGCCTAGGGCTTTATGGAGCTGCTCGTGCACGTGGAACTGCTCGAAAAGAGGCAACGCTCTGCGTTCCTTGTCGTAGAACTCCACCCTGTCGGCAAGTTCCGGCGATATCGACGACACGTACGTGGAGACCTCCTCGTAAAGATCCTTGTCGTCAATGATCACTCCCCGGTAGTTCCTATTGAACTCTTCCCGAATAACCCTGACTGCCACCTGCGGCTCTTGATATAGCAAAGCTGGAGCATGGGCGACCCTGGCCCTCTCTTCAATCCTCTCCCACATCCCGATGAGATGGTCGGTGTCACGCCGAAGCTCATCCGCAGTGGCGCCATCGGCGGCCGTACGGACGATCAGACCAAACCCGGACGGCTTGATGTCATCGAGTATCCGCCTCAGCCTCTTGCGCTCATCTTCAGGAAGCCGCTTTGAGATTCCATAGCTGTCCGAGTTGGGTATCAAAACCAGAAATCTTCCCGGCAGCGATACCTCCTGAGTAAGCCTGGCTCCCTTGGTACCGATCGGATTCTTGGTTACCTGACACACCACGGTCTGCTTTGGACGAAGGAGCTGTTCGATCCTTACCGACCTTTGATCCGCGTCAAGCAAATCCTCGCGTTCATACCTGACATCGCCTCGGTACAAAACAGCGTTCTTGGGCGTGCCGATGTCCACAAAGGCTGCTTCCATCCCTGGAAGGACATTCGTCACCCTGCCCAAATAGATATTTCCGTCAATGGCGTTCGGATCCGTGTCCGACTTGGAAACGTAGTGTTCTATTAGGGTCCTTCCCTCAAGGATCGCAATCTGGGTCACGCCGTCCTGGACGTGGACACACATCAAATATCTCCCTACGGGCCGGCCATTTCTCTGCCTGCCGAACCTCTGGTGCGAACGCCGTGGCGACTTGGTGTCGGCTCCAGCCAGCTCAGATAAAATCTCGTCAGTTCGATACTGGACTGGACCCTTGGAAAGTATTTCTTCGCGTTCCTTTATACCAAGGATGCCCAAGCGCTTTTTCTTCTCGGGTGCGGCGCTAACTTCCTTCTTTCCAGGTGTCGCTCCGCCAAATGATGATCGCAGACGGTTTATGTAGCCCGAAGCCGCTAACGTAGTCTCGCCGACGGCGGGTTCAGCAACGGCATCTTCCTGCTGCTTTTTATCCGTTGAAGCCGACTGGCCATACGAGCGCCTAGAAGACCGGCTCTTTTTTGACGCTGGTGGCCCGCCGCTGGAAGGCCCCGCAGCGTTTAATGTAGCTTCTCCTTCGGAACTTCCCTGACCAGCCTGGCTTTCAGGCCTCCGGTTAGGCCCGCTATAGCGACGCCGCCTCTGCCTCGGATTACCTGAATTTCTGCCCTGGTCCTCGGATGAACCCTGAGTTGACCTCGTAGCATCGTACGAGGGATTCTTGTCTGCCATGCGGCATCACCCTTCTAAATCTTGATTTGTCGGCAGCACGCTCGGGAAAAGGTCCTATGCACCCTGAAGTGAAACTTTCATCCCCGCTGTAAGGTAATGACGTGCTTGCCGGTTCAAACATCGAGCCAGCATTTGGCTCATTAGATCCTTCTGATACTGTGCTTGGCTCATTTGCGCGGTCAGATTGGCCTGTCTCGCGACCATAAGTACATGTCGCAAGGAGAATCACCCCAAATAAATAACCGAAATCGTGCCAGTTGAACAGCATCTGCAGTCAAGTTTAGCGGCAATTTGGTCCAGGTGCCTGCCTTAGCAGGGCGACGACGACAACCAAAAATATTAATTTAAATTTGAGAGATACGATCGAAGCTGCAATTCCAAATACTTTCCGGCTTTGTCAGCTCATCCGGCAGCAGTTGTAGGGGTTCCTGAAGGCGGCACTCCCAAATTTGTTGAACTTGCAACGCCGGGCGCCAGGTGTGCTGTGCCAAAGGTGCTGGAGCCAACCGGATGCTTCAACAGGTAGTCAAAGATCGTCCTGACTACCGGCGCCGCGGCACTGGCGCCATACCCACCATTCTTGATCACCGCGACAACCACATACTGCGACTTGGGAAGAGGCCCAAAACCCACGAACCACGAGTTTGGCTCCTGACCGACAATCGAAGCGGTGCCTGTCTTGCCGGCAAGAGGGAACTGGCTGAAAGGGAAGTTTGCAAATGCACCGCTGGCTGTTCCGCTCGAACTATTGACAGCGCCCTCGAAACCGCTCAGCATTGCGGCCCGGTCAGCCGGAGAAAGCGTTACATGGCCCTCGACAACGGGAGCAAACTTCTTTACAAGCTTGCCGGACTGGCTGACTATGCCGCTTGCAATTTGTGGCTGATAGCGCGTGCCGCCGTTTGCGAAAGTCGAGTAGGCGTTCGCCATCTGAATAGGAGTTATCGCGGTCTCACCTTGCCCGAAAGCCATTTCCAACTGGTCTGCCGTGTACCAGGTATCGTAAGGATATGCGGCGGGGTACTTCTTGTGGAGCAAAATCCGGGTAGCAGGAGAATCGACTAGCCCTGGCACCTCGCCTGGCAGATTAATCCCAGTAAGCTTGCCCCATCCGTAGGCGTTCGCGGCATTCTGAATAGGGTCCTGGCCGTACTTGTTTTGGTTGGTGTAAAACATGTAGCCGAGATTGTAGAAAAATACGTCGTCAGAAGCGGACAGCGCCTTGGTGACGTTGAGCAAGCCCAAGTGCTCAAATCCGGCGTTGTGGAAAGAACACATGCCCGAAGTACAGTTGGGAATATTGAACAATCCCGTGTCGTAGTAGTAGTAGCTCGGACTAATCAAGCCCGACTGGAGCGCCGCGGTCGCAGTGGCAAGCTTGAACGTCGAACCGGGTGTGTACTCTCCGGCAATGGCTCGGTTTATCAAGGGATAGCGCGAACTCGATGATGTTAGAGCCTTGTACTCGGAAGAGGAAATTCCCCCAACCCAAACGCTTGGATTATATGTGGGGTAGGAAGACATTGCCAGAATTTGGCCGTTGTTTGGATCCTCAACTACCACCGCCCCCGTCAGCTTCGGGTAATAGAGGTGAAAATATGGATCATATTTGCCCGACAGGTTCTTGATCTCAGAGGCGAGAGCATTGTCAGCGACCTGCTGCAAATTGAGATCGAGCGATAGCTCGAGATTATCTCCCGGCACAGGGGAAGTCTGACTTAACGTCCCCACCACCTGCCCAAATGCGTTAACCTCGAGATTCGACACCCCTGGCTTCCCTCTCAAGTACTGTTCATAGCTCAGTTCAACCCCGGACTTGCCGATTGCGTCACCGGGAAGATAGCCCTGCTTTGAAAGCGTTTTAAGATCCGACTGGGAGACTTGTCCAACGTATCCGAGCACCTGTGCGGCAGTGGTTCCTTCCGGATATACGCGTTGGGCGGTCAACTGGTACGAAACGCCGGGGAATTCAGACTGATGCTCGGAAATATAGATAATCTTGTCTTTTGGAACTCCCTGCTGGATAGGAACAGGCTCATACGGGGAGTATTCGAGGTTCGAAAGCGAACTTTTGATAGAGCTGACGGATATGCCCAGAAGGTTGGCGATCCTTGGGATTACTGACGGATGCTGGGAGGCAATTTGCGGAGACAGCGTTACCGATTCAATGACTTTGTTGCCAACTAGGAGATTTCCATTCCTGTCTGTGATCAAACCACGCGGTGCGGCGTCAACTACCTGGCGAACCTGGTTAGCCACCGCTTGCGCTTGGTACGTGGAACTCTGTAGAACTTGCAAGGCATAGAGCCGCGCAAACATGGCTGAGAAAATTGCAGCCACCGCAAAGCCGATTACCCTGACTCTGACCCTGTCATTCCGACCCTTTGAAACCTCTCTTTTGAACGTGCGCTTTGCCAACTAAACTCCTCGCAAATAGCGCTGACTACTCCATCAACTCTAACGTCTGATCACTGGCGGACGAGAACTCAATTCCTTGGATACGAAGGCCCATTTCGCGACGGGCACCATGACCACCGAAATTATCGCGTTTGTTACCGCAACCACCAAAACAACCTTGATTAAATGTATTTGAAGCAAACGTCCAAATCCAAGCAGCCTCGACGCTATCTCATATCCAAGGACGCCAAACGCGCTTAGCAGCGAGGCTAAAGCGGCGTTGATTGTCGATGGGCCGATGAGAGAGCCCTTCTCGGTTTGGCCCGCGATGTATCCAATCAGGCTGTAAACCAATGCCGAAAGCCCAAGCGGAGTGAGCAGGAATCCGTCCGTAATCAATCCGACGACAAATCCGACGATTGCCCCAGTCTCTCTGCCATCACTGAAACCAGCGCAAATCACCAGGAGCAACGGAAGGTCAAGGTGGACTCCGAAAAACTGCACCCCTTCAAGAATCGAATGCTGAAGCACCACTACGGTGAAAATTAGCAGTACCGAACGGATTACTCGCAACCTCATTATCCGCCCCCGCTTGGAAGCCAGTCCAGCACCTTTACGTACTG
>JAJYFX010000204.1 GCA_021785315.1 Actinomycetes bacterium
CTTCCGCAATTTTCAGGCATACCTTCGACGTATCGTCGCGAATCTCGAAATTCATCGACGTACCCGAATATTTCGTCATAATTCAAAGGATCAACCTCGGCCTATACGCACTCTTGGCCAGACTTGGCGCAAAGGCGAACTGGCGCAAGATCGCCGAGGAAATTTGGACATTCATACAAGGTCCCCCCGCCACCCCAATGGGTGAGCTTGAACAGAAATGGCTTCGGGATACGCATAAGATCAATTGATCGTCGTTGCAGCTGAGCTGTGCGATTGGCAACGCGCGGATCCCAATCGCCTTTCGATACCTTGCCATTACTCGCCTAGCCTAAGGCCGTGCCTGCTTTGCGACCGGGTGCCGGCCAACCCCTAGTAGCGTGCTAAATAGTCTGATATCATCAGGATGACGCCCACCACGGAGAAGAAAAGCTGTATGCGCCGTCTTTATCTCCTGCGACATGCAAAATCACTTTGGACCAATCCGGCCGGTACCGATTTCGACAGGCGGCTTTCTCCGCGAGGGCTGCGCGACGCCAAAAATATGGCTGCGTTTATCAAGAAATCAGATCTGCCAATAGAGTTGGTACTGTGCTCGTCCGCGAAAAGGACAACCCAGACGCTGGAACCAATTCGCTCGGTTTTGAACAAATCCGCCCACGTCGTCATAGAAGACTCTCTCTACAGAGCCGACCCTCACGAGATCCTGAGCCGCCTGAGCCAAGTACCGCCAGCCATCGAATCGATCCTTGCAATAGGTCATAACCCAGCCATCCAAACCCTCGCCCATGCCATGGCACCGGCGGGACCGCTGAAGGAGCAGATGGCGGTTAAGTATCCAACCACTTCCCTGACGATCCTCGATCTCGATGATCGTTCGTGGGACCTTAGCAACTCAACCGCATCCAACGCGAGATTCATACGGCCAGGCGATATTGATGGGGAAGAATTTCTGATTATCTAAAACGGCCTGCCAGATTCCAAGCTATTGGCGCAGCCCGCATTCGGTTTCAAACTGCGCGCAAATCCCGCAACGACTACACTTGCCACTCATATGGAGCAGGGGGACGCATTCGAATGAGCGCAATGACGGCGATAACCGGAGCCGGGAAAACTCGGCGCACCACCTTGGCAAGGGTGATTAAATGGGTCGTCATTGTACTGGTGGTTCTAGGGATACTGTTTTACGGAGGAGGCGGATGGTACTTTTCCAACCAGCTTTACTCCCTCGGCCTAAGCGGAGCGGCGCGGAGATCTCTGAAGCCCTCATATACGATTCCGGTAGCGAGCGTTTCCAGCAATTCCATTGTCCTTGATATCTCCGCCTCCACGCCCTATGAAGCTACTACCAGCGGCACATGGGGACTACAATGGCCGGGCGGATACGGTCAAATCTCCACGATCAGCAATTCGTCGCCACACAGCGTAAAAAGGGACTTCAAACTTGTCACCGGGACTGACCCAACACCCGGGCAAAAAGTCGCGGTCGACGCCGAAACATACCCTGGAAATCCAAAAGTGGCATTCGGCATCGATTACAAGCAAGTCAGCTACAAGGGTCCACTCGGCAGCTATCCCTCCTGGTTCATCCCCGGCACCGGCACGACCTGGGCTATCACGGTCCACGGAAATGCCATGACCCTCTTAGACGGCATGAAGGCGGTTCCAACGCTGCACAGCCTGGGGCTTCCCATACTCATGATCTCGTACCGCAATGACCCGGGCGCGCCGGAATCCAAATCCGATCTCCTCCGTTACGGACTAACCGAATGGCAGGATCTACAGGCGGCAGTAAGCTACGCCCTTTCGCACGGGGCACAACACGTCGTCCTCCTTGGTTACAGCATGGGCGGTGGCATTGTAGCTAATTTCCTCCTTCAATCTGCGCTGGCACCCAAAGTCAGCGCGGCCGTACTTGATGCGCCCATGCTTAACTTCTCCCAGACAGTTGACTTCAACGCCTCCCAAATGAAACTTCCTTTGCTTGGCATTCCATTGCCCCAGAGCTTGACCGACTCAGCCAAATGGATATCGAGCCTGCGATTCGGCGTTGCATGGAACCAACTGAACTACCTAGCCAAAGCAAATAAATTCAGTACTCCAATCCTGTTATTCCAAGGTCTAGCCGATAAGACCGTACCGCCGATTACATCAAATGAACTTGCAATCGACCGGCCGCGCCTAGTCACATATTTCACTACCGCTGGCGCCGGCCATCTCGAATCCTGGAATTTCCATCCAAATAGATACGACACCGAATTGAAATCGTTCTTAATGGCCCACCTCAGCTGATCGCTACCTCTCTGGTGACTGAAACTAGTCCAGCTGGTCCCCAACATTAAACGGACTGAATGGTGATATTGTTTTATCTATTGAAAACGCCGTATTTAGTCTAAATTGGATTTCTAGAATCGTTAAATAGCATGGGCTTTGGACAGGACGCTGGGGGTGCGCAGCGCGAATGAAGTGTATGGGTAAGGAACTGGGCTAATTTGATCCAGACGTGGGTGCAAATGCTTTCTCCACGAGGTTCCGGCAGCTGGTTCAGTGTCGAATCGTAGCCAGATTCCGGCATAGCTATATGAATAGCCAGCCAGCACGGTTATACCGGCTGTGTCCCTTCCTCATTATCTAGCTGTTACCTCCGGAGACTTGGCCGATACATCGAATATCGGTTCCAACGATATCCCGGCAGGATAAGAAACTATTGGGGGATACAAATCTTGAGATCGAAGATCGGTTCACTCGAGTTGAATTATGTTGTGGACGGAGAGCCAGATTTGCCGTGGCTAATCTTCTCCAACTCGGTGGCAACTGACAGCAGCTTATGGAGCGGGCAAATTTCGCGGCTGAGCGGCCGCTTCCGCTGTCTCAGATACGATCACCGTGGCCACGGGCTCAGCGACGCCGCGGACGGAAAATACTCGATCGACATGCTATCCGAGGACCTTCTCGCCCTCATGGACTCGTTGAACATTGAAAAGGCCAGCCTAGTAGGCATTTCCATGGGGGGAATGACTGTGCTGACTCTAGCTAAAAACCACCCTGAAAGGGTCGGCAAGGTCGTGGTCTGCGACTGCGGTCCGGCCGCCAGCCCCGCCTCGGCCCAGCAGTGGCAGCAACGGATAGACCTCGTGTCAGACGGCGGAATGGACGCAATCGTCGACGAAACCATTGGGCGCTGGTTTACCAAAGAGACACTAGCAACGAATGCTAGCGTGATCGAAAATGTCTCTGCGATGATACGATCCACCTCTGTACCAGGCTTTATCGGATCTGCCTACGCACTTTCGACGTTTGACTTGCGCCCGAATTTGGAGAATCTCAACGTTCCAACCCTGTTCATCGCGGGAGAGCAGGATGCTATTGTCGGTGGAACAAGGATTCTGAGCGAGACAGTGCCGAGTTCCAAGTTTGTCGCAATTCCCGGCGCGAGGCACCTTTGCAACCTGGAAAATCCATCTGACTTTCTGGCGGCCCTCACAGAGTTTTTATAATTCTTATACCAAGGTTTGAGAACGAAAAGAGAAATTACACAACAAAGGAGCGAATAGATGACAACACAGCAGAATGCGATGCAAATTATCACCGAGATCAAGCAATCTCCCAAGGACGAGACAATCTCGGCGCGAGAACAAATGGAGGCGCTGAACCCAGAAGCAAAAAACTTGCAGTTTTGGATCAGAACCCAAAAGAACGCCCCCGCCCAGGAGCCTTGGTTTTCTGTGGCCGGAGCCAGCGATACAGGCAAACTGGCAAGCGGCCAGGTCAGCAAGAACCAGCTGAAAGCTCTCCCCTACAGATGGCGATGGAGCGAATACCGGCCGTACCTGGAGAAGATTTCCCAGATCGCGGCGCATGCTGACGTTGCACCAGTCGAATTTGCCGACCGACAAAGCCTGGTGCTGATGAACCCTGGCCTCAAGGAGAGGATCCAGGTAACGAATACCATTAGATGCTCCATTTCGATTTACAATCCCGGAGATATAGCGCCGGCCCACGTCCACAGCCCAAATGCCAGCAGAACCATCCTCACCGATAACGGCGGATATACCAATATCGAAGGCGAACGATGCGAGGCGCGCCGAGGCGACGTCATCCTCACACCCAACGGCACATGGCATGACCACGGAAACGATGGCGAGGAGCCTGTGATCTGGATCGACACGCTCGACTGGCCGCTGATGGAATACCTGGACTGCGCCTGGGTGGACCAAGACTTTGAGGGTGCCTTTGCCACGACGGACAGAACACAGCCGGTAAGGCACGTTGACGGGTATTCGCAAAAGCTCTACAGCAATGGCGGCCTTAGGCCGACGTTCGTTTCGCACCAAAGAGGCTTCAGCCAAAGACTCACGCCACTGTTCCACTACGCTGGGACCGACATCCGCGATAGCCTCCTCGGGCTAAAAGACGAAGCTGGCGATCCGTTCGAAGGAATTCAGATGGAACTCGTCAATCCAGTGACCGGTGAGTCGGTATTTCCCACGCTGAGATACGGCGCACAACTTCTGCGGCCTCACGAGGCGACGCAGTTGAAAAGGGAAACTGCGAGCGGATACCTGGTGGTACTCGAAGGGGAAGGGTACACCGAAATCAACGGCCAGAAATTGGACTGGAAGCCGAATGATGTCATCGCAATTCCCAATTTCCTTTGGCGGCGCCACGTCAACACCTCGGACAAGGATGCCATTTTATACAGCGTCTCGGATGCCGCTCTAATGAAGAACATCGGACAATATCGTGCTCAGGGCAAGGATCGGGACGGGAACGTGGTTCAGCTAGAGGTTTGAGTCGCAATATTTTGCTCAAGGAGTCAGTGTCACATCAGCCAATCAGCAACCATCGCAAAGGGAGAAATACATAGGACTGTCA
>JAJYFX010000205.1 GCA_021785315.1 Actinomycetes bacterium
CGACCTCTCTTATGGAACTCATTGCGGTTGACCACGAAACCTTCCATTTTTGGGCCAGCTGGGCAACCGAAACGTGGTCGATTAGAGCCTGTCGCGCGAGATCGAGTTTGGCGCGGTTGGACAGGGAGTGTCGCGAGCTTACAAATTTTGCGCTTTCAGTCCAGGTAACCTGAGGGCAGTCAGGATTTGTGCAACTCCAGACCCTCTTTTTCCACAGAAGCACCAAAGGTCTGTCTCCAATCGGCAGGTCACGAATAGTTGAAGTTCTCCGGTCCTTCGGCTCAGCCACGGTGTTGCAGATCGGGCAATACACCGGCTTCCTTAGTGTCTCGACTTGGGCGACAATTTCCTCACCTACCGTATGGTAGTCAATTAGTCGCAAATCCCCCAGGCTTTCTATTGTTCGTTCTACCTCTGATCTCTCGGACATCAGTGCTCCATTCGATTTCGTCAATGAGGTTCAAACTCAATTACCTTCGTATATGAGACATATCAGACTAATTCCCAATTTAGCCGAGATTTAGTTTTGTGGTCTGTCAGCGATAGACCCCGCTGAATATGTAGGAGGATATTTGTTCCCAGATCACGTCTATAAGTTCCCACAGATAAATCAGTTCCTGAGGAAAGTATCCCCATAAAGTTTTATCGTGCAATCGTGAGAAAATCAAGGGGAAATCCACTGTAATTGAATGAATTGCTCCAGCAATATCAGTGGGTGAGAGACGATATGGGTGTCCATCGGAAATCCGGGGATTCCGCCTTGCGACCTCTGCTGGTCCCATGTCCGGCGCTCGTGAAAAGGGAGCGCGATGCCGCCTTCTAAATGGCTCTGCAATCCGTTGGGATACCAAGAGCAACCCGTGCTCGTGGTTGGGATTACTTGCTGGATTGCCTGTCGCCCATCTTGCTGTAAAAGGTCAGATTTACTTTGCTCACAGCTATTTCCTTAGCCATAAGAAAGGCAGAGAGCGGTTGAGCCCTGACGGAGCGAATCGGACGCGAAGAGGGTCTGCCAATGGATAGGTTGATAACCCCTTACAGGCCGCAATCGACTTCCAAGGAGCGGTTTTATCGTTGCTACAAGCTAGTTTCGTGTCTATTTTTGGCGGAGGTGGACGGGAATCGAACCCGCCGAACGGGGTTCTCCCGTCCCGGCCGCTTTGAAGGCGGGGGAGCCCACCAGGTGCTCATACACCTCCGTTGGTGCTTCCAACCTAGTGAGAGTTTCGAGTTCTATGGTCAAATGAAATTTAAAAGTTGTCCTGTGGGCATATTGGTTCATATATGCCACTACCCTTTTGGGTTATGAAGAAACTTCTACTTTTGGTAATCATTGTGGCGCTGGGTACTGTGGCCGCAAAGAAGATCAAAGCTACTGTCTAAACCTTTGCCCTACCTTTACAAGATGGATGTGTTTGAATAGGCGCCATCAATTGGTTAGCCGTACCCGAGTTTGGCCAAATCCGAGAATCTGTCGCTTGCCAGTGACGTGAATACTAAAAATTGTTACGGCGTTCGTATTTAAGCAGCTAGAAAATCAGCAGCGCCTTTGACATACTTACGGATTGTCAAAATATTTTGGAAAGCTTGCCCCAGCTCAGAAGCGGCAATTTGCGCAGCGAAACTCTGCAAGTGGTCAAGTGGTCGCTGAGCGCGACCGCCGCTGTTTTTTCAGCGCCAATCCTGTCGCCGTAGCCAGGCTTGCCACGGCAACTGCAGCTAGCCCTGCTGCAACGGCTTGGGTCCTGGTTCCTTTGCGATTTGCATCTTTGACGTGAACTGGCTTGGAAAAGGTCAGTATCTCCCAACCTTTTTCCTTCGCTCTCTTTGTCAGAACCCTATCCGGATTGACTGCCGCCGGATGACCTACGGCTTCGAGCATCGGGATGTCGGTATAAGAATCCGAATATGCATAGCTGTCTTCAAGCGAGAGTTTCTTGGATTTGGCGATTTCCAACATGGCGTCGACTTTGTAGGGCCCATATGCGTAAAACTCCATCTCGCCTGTATAGCGACCTTCCGGATCGATGCGAGATTTGGAGCCGATCACGCCGTCGACGTTAAGAAATTCGCCAAGCGGGGTAAGAATCTCTATAGGTGACGCAGAGACGAGATAAATCAGCCTGCCTTGGCTTCTATGAAAGTCCATCAGGTCTAGAGCTTCTTTGTATATCAGGGGCTCAACAATTTCGGTCAAGGTTCGCGTGACGATTTGCGTGACCCGGTTCTGGTCCCATCCTTTGGTTAGTGCCAGAACAGTCTCTCTCAGCCGGGCCAGTTTTTGGTCGTTTGCCCCTAAATGTCTGTAGATGAGCTGCGCGTACGCACTTCGGATGACGGTGCGGCGCGAAATCAAGCCTTCCTTGTAAAACGGCGGACCAAATGCCAGCATTGAGGCTTTGGCAATTACAGTCTTGTCGAGATCAAAGAAGGCTGCCTCCATGGTTTCATACTAAGCCAAGATTGTGAATTTTCACTTAATTGCGCCCCAACTATTGATTTTGGAATTGTCTTTTGCGAAATCGAGACTTTCCAGGGTTGATTGCAACAAGATTTTTGCGTACTCCTTGCTCAGCGGGAGGTTTAGGTTTCCGCATTTCGGGCTTTGGATGCACGACGGGCAGCCGTGATGACATTCGCACGAATCAATGAGCGCGATTGTTTGACGGATCAGCTGGGGAGCAATTTCGTGGGCGAGTTCAGCTATCCCAATGCCGCCGGGGTATCCGTCGTAAATGGTGATGCTTGCAACCGTCTGATCGACAAGATCTTTTTGAAAAGGGTTTCGATGGTGCATTGTTGATACCCCGCCTATGTCCGATCGATCGCAGATCGCGAATATCGGCATCATCGAAATCATTGCGTGTTCGGCCCCATGGAGTGCGCCTGGCAGCTCTGGTAGCGGTATCCCTTTGAGAGCGGAGGGTTTGTACTCGAGCCACCAGGCTCTAGTATCGAGGACAGCGGGCGGCATCTCAAGCTTGTGAGAAGAAAGCAATTCGCCGGAGTGCGACACTAACTGGTAGCCCGTGACGATTTGGGTTATCTTTGACGGACCGAGGCACAGGGACACCCCAGCCGTAGATATCGTCTTTTCCGATTCGAAGTTTTCATACGTGGTGTCAAACATTGTTCTACTCTGTTCCCTGCCCAAAAAAGGTTCTACGATGGCGAGGTTCTTTTCCAAATCGAGCGAAAGCACCTTGAAACTTTGGCCAAGGTGGAGGTAGATCGCTCCCTCATGCAGCGTCGACGGAGCTTTGTCGAA
The DNA here is from genome assembly GCA_021785315.1 of Actinomycetes bacterium. The sequence goes on from JAJYFX010000205.1 coordinate 3,269, forward strand.
TTCTGCTGTTCCCAGCAGCTCGCCGCCCTCGGCGCAAATCAACACCTGTCTGGAGCCGGCGGAGCGCATGGAGATCTGGTGGTGGGGTGGGATTTGCGAGTTGCTTACGTATTTTCCGGCTCTATAACTCACCGCGCCCTCGTCTTGAAGCTGTCGCAGCACTTCGTCGAGAGGGTCCGTTTGGGGCTGATCTTCGTTCCTAAACAGCGCCAACTCGTTTTGAGATAGGGGATTTTCAAAGCAGGCAGCTTTTATATGTTCTTTGAGTATGTAGCGATTCGTCGGATTTATGATCGATCTTTCCAAGTTTCGAGTCAGAATCGAATCGGGATTAGAACTGATCCACTGGTCTAAGGCGTCGGGGCTGCAGACGAGAATCCCGATGCTAGGAGCGCCAGATCTTCCAACTCTGCCTATTTGCTGCCTGAATGAAGAAAAGGTACCTGGGAAGCCCGCTATCACTGCCGCGTCTAGATGACCGATGTCAATTCCGAGTTCCATTGCCGAGGTTGATACCAAGAGCCTTGTTACCCCATCAGTTACCAGCTGTTCGATGTCTCTGCGCTGAACAGGCAGATATCCTCCTCTGTAGGACAGGACATCAAACTCATTTTCGCTGCCGGTCATCTCCCTCGCGTCATTTGCGACCACTTCGCACAGTCTCCTGGACCTGACAAAGGCGATCACGCTATGGCCCGCGTCAAGGAGAGATGAAGCTAGCGCGGCGGATGCCCTAATGTACGACGCGCGGGTTCCGCTGCGTTCATCAATGATTTTTGGCTGCCAAACTGCAATTGATTTCGCTGCCTGCGGCGAGGTGTCATCCTCGACTACCAGCACTTTTTGGTTTATGAGTCTGCTGCAACTTTGTACCGGATTGGCAATTGTGGCCGAAGTCAGTATGAATTGGGGATCAGCTCCATAAAGTTTTGCCATGCGCGTCAGACGTCGGAGCAGGTTTGCGACATGGGATCCGAAGATGCCTCTATAAACATGGGCCTCGTCGATAACTATGAAGTCGAGCCCCGAAAGCAGGGAATGATACTGCCCGTGATTGGCCAGGATCGCCGAGCTGACCATTTCCGGATTCGTCAGCCAGACGTCGGCAAATTTCTTCGTGTTCTGCCTTTGCTCTGCGCTGCTATCGCCATCAAATGCGCTCACCAGGATGCCGGGCAGATGCAGCTTTGACCAGCTTCGAACTTGATCCTTGGCAAGCGCTTTTGTTGGATGGATAACGAGGGCTTTTGGGCGCTGGCTTCTTTTTTTCGACGAGAGAATGGCTTTGGCGATAGGCAGCTGGTAACACAACGACTTTCCCGATGAAGTCGACGTGGAAATTACGACGTTCTCACCCCTGGCGATGAGTTCCAAGGCATCTATCTGGTGTTTGTAGAGCCCCTTGGGAAAGTAAGGCCGAGTAATTTCCTGGTAGAACGTATCATCCGGAATTTGGTAGATTCCAGGTCTCTCCCGCACCGTCGTGATGAACGTAAATCCTCCGCTCCCATTAAGCGGGGATGCAGTCTCAATTTGCCTGAGCTGCCGGTACGGGTCTTGCACCAAGTGGTACTAACTCCCTCCGACCAGGAGA
>JAJYFX010000206.1 GCA_021785315.1 Actinomycetes bacterium
ATCATCGCCATACATGAGAAACAATAGCCGGGTCATGAAGATTGCAGCTTGTTCAGCGTCTTGACCGGCCTCGCTCACATCGACATCGCCCAGCAATGCATCATAAAGTTTGCCCATCTCGCGAGCTGCCTTTACCGACACATCTGCGTGCTCTGTAATGGCCCGTACAGGCGCGTGGTAACCGGACAGAAAAGCGAACCGAGAAATGTACCGCGGGAGCTTTTGGATTGGGAACCTAAACGGTGGGTCAAGAGGTGAGTGCAGGTCCGTAATCTGCACCTGAGCAAAATCTGTAGAGACTATGTAGCGCGGCATCTCAGCCGGAGTAATGTCTCCGCCAGCCAAATAGTCTTCGGCCTGGCCCTCGGCGGTTCCTCTATCCTTACCGAGAGACTTATGCTCTGCAATCATTACACCGGGCATAAAGACGTCAATTCTGCCTGGACTTCCTGTTGAGGCTCTGCGAGCTCGCCTCTCAAACACGGCAGCAGAATATCTGTCTACGCCGAAAATATTGAAAAACTCGTTCCACCATGTTTGTGATTCGGCATGTTCACGAGACTCGTTCTTCCACTTGGCAACAAATGCGGTTGCGCGCTGATTCATCTCGGTGGTACTCAGCCGTTTCACCTTGGCCAAAGGCGTCACGACCACCTGACTTTACCGCTCTCAAGGGTTCGAACTTTACTCTCTCTTCTCAACATTTTGTCATCATCGGGGAGTCAAATTCGAGCCAATCGATATGCGCATCTCGATAGATGTTCAAAGGACTCACGCTAACGAATGACAGCAAAGAGGTGCATATAATCCAGATTAGCTCACATTGACCGTTCCAATCGGGCTTCGGTCGGCAGCCAAGATCCAACTTGCAGTAAAAGTCCCAGTTAGAAATCGACAGAAGCGGCCTAGCCATGATCAGATGGTACCACGGTAAAGATGACCGCTGAATCGTTTCCATCATGATGAGACTGGACCACCGCAATCCTCATGGTCACATTCGACCTTCTCTAACCTCCTGATGGTGATGATGAAACAGTAGCAAAAATCACACTTGATCAAGTTCGGGCGCCTGCTGCGAGCGTTGAGTGCGCAGTTAACTTGTACGGACGGCTGATGTACACTTTATCTCAGCAAAAGTGCCAAGATCCTTTATTTAGAGGAAGAATCGCTTTTGAGGATCACCAACGAAGCCGAGGTGCACAACTTAGAAACAAAGTGTTCAAACTGTATTGCCTGTGACGAACCAGCTACCCATCCGGTGAAGACTTCCGCGAAGCAAATACCACGAACACAGATGATCAATGATAAACCGACCACAATCCTGGTTGGACTGCCTACTGTCGACTTGTGTGAATCACACTTTCTGAAAATGACGAATGGAACATTTTATTCTGGATGGTGCGACGATCCTCAGTGTTAAAAGTGGGGGCCCGCTGGTTCCGTATCACCGTGCGGAGAACCCTTCATGGAACTAATGTAGATTTCCACGGAGGCCGGCGTGGTTTGAACTAGTATCGAAAAATTTAGAACCATGCCTGTGGTGCACTTTTAGGAGCGAGAGTTGAGACGCAAAGGCTCCGCCGGTCCAGTAGGCGCTTTCCCGCGGTCTTGATTGAGCAGATTAGTCATCACGTCAGTAAGAGCGGCTGCAAGTGGAGTGGAGCGGCGCGTAGCGCCGCGAGCGGCACGCGCGAGCCGCCTCTTGATTTAACTAAGAAATTTTCCCCCATTTACATAACTGCTGGTCAGAGGCCATGCCTTACGTGCAGTACCTAAATTTGGCATTTCGTAACGTGACGAAAGTCGAGGAAACTGTCTGACCGTGACTAAAGGGCATTTTTCATTTTCGCAACTGCCCTGCGTTCGTTACGAACAATAGTGCTAACCGGCCAGACCTGGTTAGCATTGTGTCGCACTGCGAGAAATATTGCGACATCCTGGAGTCTGCATGTGATCAGGTCGCTCCAACCCAGGCGAATCATCAGCACGGCAAATTCATCCTCATCGAGCACTTTACCCATCCTGTAAATGAGTTCAGATTTGAATTGGGTCCTGCTAATTTCAATCTCTCTCCGGTCAAGATCCTCAAGGTCTCCGATTAACAGGTCCCTTTCTTTCGGCTTTCGACCTTTTTGCGATGTAATACCCAATTTCCGAAGATGGTCGAGCATCGCAGAATTAATCACTGCCACGGCCTTAGCTATCTCAATTTCCTTCTTTAGCTCTCCGAGCTCGTCGGTCATGCCTTTTTCTACGATCTTCAGCCATGCCTCCTGAGCAAGATCTTGTTGAAGCTCGAGATCTGTTTGTGCTCTAAGTCTCGCTTGTCTTCGTAACAGCTCGCTGACTGATTCTCTGTTTGATTTTCCTGCATCTTGTTCCATGTTCTATATATATGCACCGTGTCCGAACATACTGGGGAAAAGTTGCGTGTCAACCGCTGTCGGATTTAGTGCAACGTTCTGACGAGGGATTGTGTAAAAGTTTCAGATTTTTCAAAAAGTTTGGAAAAAATGGCTTCCTCTGTTCGAAGTAATAGATGGAAGGCAAAAAACCTTCGGAAGGAGCTACACAATGTCAGAACAGTCCATCAACCAAGTTATCAAGCGCATAGTGGCCGGAGGTCCGTTTGAGGCTTTAACGGATTTCGACGATAAGACCAAGCCGAAACTGGATCGTGTAACTGGCCGCCAAGTGTTTGGTCAGTCCGCGACTCTGTTTCTTAAAGGTGCAAGACCTGTAACGGTGAACATCCAGACGTTGAATTCAACGCCATCAGGTGCTGAAGAAGGGGACGATCTTGACGTTACAGGTCTTGGAATTACGTTTTATTCCAGCCAGGGCAAGGTCGGGGTTACCTTCACGGCAGAAAAAATCTATGCCGCTAATGCAAGTTCGTCCAAGTCGAGCTCTAGCTCAGCAGCATAGAAAGGTCGAAACCGGGGTGGGTTAGCGCTCATCCTGGTCTGAGGATAGGTCCTCACTGACGAGACCAAATGAAGGGAGATGCGAAAATGAGCCCAGCACGAGCAAACTTATACAAGGTGATTCTTGCGATCATTATTGTCGCGATCTGTTTTGTATTCATTGCTCCCGTGCTGGGTTCTTTCGTACCTTCTGACTTCCACTTCTCTCCCCGATTTCTCGGATCTGCCATCCTCGGTATTTATTTCTGCGTGACGATTCCGATTTACGAATTTGTCATTGCTTTCCGCAACTTCCTTCGAGTTAGAAAAGAGGGGAAGTAATGGAGTCGATCGTCGAGGTTTTGTATAGTATCGCCCGAAAAATCGCCCATCGTTTTTGGCGCGAGCTGGCTATTCTGACTGCCCTTTATGTGATCTGGTCAAATCTGAAAGCGTCTCTTGGTGGTACTCCAGCGACATTATTAATTCTTGCTTCCCTTGCGGCCATCTTCAGCATCCGCCCCGTTCGAGTCCGCGTCATCGACTTTTGGCGAATCCAGCGTCAGCGTTACCTTTACGCGCGGGCTTTCAGTCTTTCTCCAACTTTGGCAGAATTCCCTCCCGTTATTATTCGCATTGAGCGTGGGGAACATTCCACGACTGTAATTGCTCGCCTCCAACACGGTACGACCGTTGAAGATCTTGAGAAAATCAGGGAGCCTCTGGCCGTAACCTTACATCTTGGTTCTGTTCGAGTGGTCCGCGATAATACTGATGCCAGTTTAGTTTCGCTCGTTTTTGTTCGAGGCGCACCCCTCACCGGCAAGGTCCTTGCTTGGTCTGAAGATCTTTCCCGTGAAACATCGATGTGGGATCGTCTACCTCTTGGTCTTGACGAAGAAGGAACCCAAACCTCGATCTTTCTTCCTGAGCATTCGCTTTTAGTCGCCGGTGAGCCAGGTTCAGGCAAAACCAGATTTTTAGCACTTTTGCTGATGTTTATCATCACCTGCCCTTCCGTAAAACTCTACATTTTCGACCCAAAGGAAGTTGATCTTGTCGATTACGAACCTTTCTGTGAGCGATTCATTGGTGGTGACATCGATGCCGCTGTCGAGGTCCTTCAGCATCTTCGTGAACTCATGAATGAGCGTTACAAGCAACTGCGCGACCTCCATTTGAAGAAAGTGACACCCGATTGTGGCCTTGGTCATATTGTCGTCGTAATCGATGAGCTTCATTTCTACATTGCTGCAGGTAAGCAGGGTAAAGAGTTCGCAGAGGGCCTTCGTGACCTCGTCGCACGTGCCAGGGCTGCCGGAATCATCCTGATTCTTGCTACCCAAAAGCCGAGCTCAGACACCATCCCGACCTCCATTCGAGATAACGTCTCGCTGCGTGTGGCTTTCCGTTGTGGTTCCCTGGATGCCTCTGCGACCATCCTTGGGCAAGGTTGGGCCGGTGAAGGGTACAATGCCGCGACAATCCCCCTGGCTGACCGTGGAGTTGCCTATCTTCTTGCCGACGCTGGAATCCCTCAATTGTTCCGCTCATACTATGTCGACGAATCTCAGCAAACCTCCGCAATCGAAGCCGCTTGTGAACTCCGTGAATTGAAAGAAGGTGATGTATGATGCCCCGTCAAATTACCTCAGTAGATACATACGTAAACGAATATCCTCAGCTAGACGGTTCGACCTCGCATCAAATTATCGTTCTCGGGCCCGATTGTGACCTCTGCTTGAGGCGTAACGTTGGCGGTCAAACCGCATACTGGCAGCTCCCGTTCCGGCGTGATTTTGGGCTTATGAACCTCTCGCCAGCTCAGTATGAGGCGATTAAGGAAATGGTTGGAACAGAAGCTGGTGAAGCATCTCTTGGCCGCCGTCTTATCGTCCAGGTAGCTCTCTGGTCATCAGAATTCCGTGTTGCATTGTAC